>JAGODN010000015.1 GCA_017998195.1 Desulfobulbus sp.
GACCCGGGCGCGGTGTGCACCAGCCCGGAGGGCATGGTGTGCTCGCGGGGGGCCATGGCCCGCAGATAGTCGGCCCGGTCGAAGCGGTCGCGAGCGGCCGCGCCCGGGTCGAAGCCGGCGACCGCCAGCTCGACACGCTGCATCACCCGGTCGATGTAGTCCAGGTCCGCCCCCTCCGGGGTCTCGACATTGACGTACATGCCCTTGGGGTCCACCTCGGGAAAGAACTCCACCGGTTTTTCCAGGCCGATGACCAACAGCCAGACCTGGACGAGCACCACCAGCGCCAGGCCGGACATGCCGACCACCGCCAGCGGTCGCCTCAGGCAGAAGCCCAGGGTGGCGGCGTAGCGGCGCAGCAGGAAGGAGTCGATGGCCACCGGCTGCTCGGCCGCTGCCACGTCGGCATCGTTCGTGCCGGCGCCGGCCGGCTGGCGCATGAACAGCGAGGCCAACGCCGGGGTGAACACCAGGGCCACGAACAGGCTGCTCGCCAGGGTGATGATCAGGGTGAGCGGCAGGTAGCGCATGAACTCGCCCATCACCCCGGGCCAGAAGAGCATGGGCGCGAACGCGGCCAGGGTGGTCAGGGTGGAGCCGATCACCGGCCAGGCCACCTCGCCGGTGGCGCGCATGGCCGCACTGACCCGGCCGGCGCCCTGCTCGATGAAGCGGTGGATGTTCTCGACGATGACAATGGCGTTGTCCACCAGCATGCCCAGGGCCAGGGTAAGGCTGAACAGCACCACCATGTTCAGGGTCACGCCGAGCAGGGACAGGGTGGTGAAGGTGAGCAGCATGGAAAAGGGGATGGCCAGGCTGACCAGCACCGCGTTGCGCAGGCCCATGGCCACGAACACCACCACCAGCACGAGCACCAGGCCGGTGAGGATGTTGTTCTCCAGGTCGGCCACCATGACGCCGATGTCCTTGGCCTTGTCCACCACCTTGGTGATCTCGGTGCCCGCCGGCCACCCGGCCCGGCGCCGCTCGATCACCCGGTCGATCTCCTCGCTGATGGCGATGATGTTCTCGCCCGAGCGCTTCTTCACGGCGATGTTCACCGCCTCGCGGCCGTCCAGGCGGGCGCGGCTGGTCTCCTCCTTGAAGCTGTCCGTGACCCGGGCCACGTCCTTGAGGTAGACCGGCTGGCCGTCGTGGGCGCCGACCACCAGCCAGAAGATTTCCTCCGGGGTGGCGAACTCGCCCGGCACGCGCAGCAGGAAGCGGCCCTGGCCGAGCCTGAGCGCCCCGCCCGAGGTGTTGCGGTTCTCGCTCTTGACCACCTGTTCGAGCGCGGCGAAGCTCAGGCCGTAATGGCCGAGCTTGGCCGGATCGACCTCCACCCGGATCTCGCGCTCGACCCCGCCGGTCACATCCACTTCGAGCACGCCGGTGACCGCCTCGATGTCGTCCTCCAGGTCGTCGGCGATCTTCTTCAGGCAGGGCAGGCCGCAGGTGCCGGACAGGGAGAAGACGATGATGGGCAGCTCGGAGAAGTTGACCTCGAACACCAGCGGATCCTCGTCCAGGTCGTCGGGCAGCTCGCCCAGGGCCTCGTCCACCTTGTCCTTGACGTCCTGCAGGGCCTGGTCGATGTCCGTGCCGGTGACGAACTCGATGTTGATCGAGCTGAGCCCCTCGGCGCTCACCGAGCGGATCTTTTTCAGCCCGTCCAACCCTTTCAGCTTCTTCTCGATCTCCATGGTCACCGAGGTTTCCATGTCCGCCGAGCTGACGCCGCGGTAACTGGTGGAGACGAAGACGTTGGGGATGGTGATGTCCGGGTCGCTCTCCCGCGGCAGTCTCAGGTAGCTGGTGACGCCGAAGATGAACACCAAAAGGGCGAGCACCAGCACCGCGGTGCTCGAGCGGACGGCGGTGTCGGAGAGGATCACGGCGTGCCCTGGCCGGGGTCGGTGAGCGTGCGGATGACGCGAATCCCCTGCCCCTCCTCGACCTCGCGGTGGCCCTCGACCAGCACCCGGTCACCCGGGGCGAGCCCCTCCACCACCTGCACCA
This sequence comes from Desulfobulbus sp., assembly GCA_017998195.1. GTDB lineage: Bacteria > Desulfobacterota > Desulfobulbia > Desulfobulbales > Desulfobulbaceae > Desulfobulbus. The sequence goes on from JAGODN010000015.1 coordinate 2,023, forward strand.
GCCAGCCCTCGATCACCCCCAGGCGCACCGGCCGGCGGCGCACGGTGTCGCCCTCGGCGATGAACACGTACTGCTCGTCGCCGCGGCTGATGACGCTGTAGAGCGGCACGGCCAGCCCGTCGGGGATGCTTTTTTTGACGATGCGGGCACGGAAGAACATGCCGGGCAGGATTTCGTGGCCCGGGTTGTCCAGGGCCAGTTCCAGCCGGTAGAGGGAGGCGGCCGTGTCCGGCGAGGGGGCGAGGAAGTGGGTGCGGCCGACCAGCGGCCGGTCGCCCAGGGCCTGGATGGTCAGCGCCACCTGGTCGAGGCGGCGGACCGCGTCCACGTCCGACTCCGGGATGCCGACCACCGCCTTGACCCGGTCGATCTGCAGCAGTTCGGCCACCGGGTCGCCCAGGCCGAGGTACAACCCGACCTTGGCGTCGAGGCGTTTGACCACCGCGTCCATGGGCGCGGTGATCTCGCAGCGGGCGAGGTTCAGCTCGGCCCGCTCCAGTTCGGCGGCCGCGGTCTGCAGGCGGGCGGCGGTGGATTCCAGGGTGGCGGTGGGGATCACCCGGGTCTTGAGCATGGCCCGGCCGCGCTCGAAATCGGCCCTGGCCAGGGTGTGGGCCGCCCGGGCGGCGTCCACGGCGATGCGGTAGTCGGCCGCCTCGATGCGGGCCAGCGTCTGCCCGGCCCGCACCCGGTCGCCCTCGCGCACGAGCACCGCTGCCACCGTGCCGGTGATGCGGGCCACCAGGTCGAGCCGCAGCCAGGGCTCCACCACGCCGGGCAGGTTCATGGCCTCGGCCATGGGCCGGGGCTTGAGTTCCAGCAGGACCGCGTTCACCAGGGGCCGGGTCTCGACCCGGGCCGCCCGCTTCGCCTCGACGAGCTGCTCCCGGCGCGCGCCGATGAACAAGGCGAGCACCCCGATGAGCACGACCAGGGCGGCCAGGGCGACAAGCACCAGCCGCCCCCGGAGCAAACGGCGGATGCGGGCGGGCAGGGAGACGGGCCGCGCGCGCTGCGGGTCGTTCTCGGGCATGGGGGACACTCTCCGGATAAGCGGGGTGAGCTGGCCGGTGACGCGGAGGGTCACGGGCGGACAGAGCGCCCTGTGCAGGGCCTCGGCCGGTTTGTACTCAGGGTTAGGGAGGGCTGCAAGAAAAAAGGAGCGGCCCCGGCCGGGGCAAAAGTCTTGACCTTCGGCCATTGACCTGGGCCACCGGCAAGCTTAAGGTGGAGTGCAGTGTTTGTCCCCAGAAGATCAGAGGAGCCGCATGGATATCAAGGGATTGCGCAAGGAATACGCCAACCCGGTGCTCACCCGGGAGATGCTCGACCCGGACCCGTACCGCCAGTTCGAGCGCTGGTTCGAGCAGACCTGCGTTGCCGGACTGTCCGAACCCAACGCCATGACCCTGGCCACGGTGGGCGCGGACGGCCAGCCGACCCTGCGCACCGTGCTACTCAAGCTGTTCGACCACGACGGCTTTGTCTTCTACACCAACTACGGCAGCCGCAAGGCCCGGCAGATCGCGGAGAACAGCCGGGTGGCCCTGCTCTTTCCCTGGGTCAAGCTGGCCCGCCAGGTGGCTGTCACCGGCGTGGCCGAAAAGGTGAGCCTGGCCGAGTCGGCCCGCTACTTCGCCAGCCGGCCCCACGAGAGCCAGCTGGGCGCCTGGATCTCCCAGCAGAGCGCGGTGCTCAGTTCCCGCCAGCTGCTCATGAACGAACTGGAAAAGATCAAGGCCCGCTTCAAGAAGGGCGAAGTGCCCCTGCCCGATTTCTGGGGCGGCTACCGGGTGCGGCCGGCCAGTATCGAGTTCTGGCAGGGCCAGACCAGCCGGCTGCACGACCGGTTCCTCTACACCCGCCAGGCGGACGCCAGCTGGACCATCGAACGGCTGGCCCCGTAAACGCCCCAATCCCGCCACCCTCCTTTATTCCCCCTCTCCGCGGATCGACTTGTCCATGCGTTTTTTTCCCACCTTCTCGTTGTGCTGCGTGTTCTTCGCCAACCTCGCGGTGGCCGCGGCCCCCGCAGCCACGGCCCCGCCCGCCCTGCTGGCCGCGCCCGCTGCAGCCGCGCCGGTCGCGGAACCCCCGGCCTGGCTGGGTGATGTCCTTGCCCAACCGCCCCTCCCGGCCGCAGCCGCGGCCCCGCCCCGGGCCCCGGAACAGCCGGCCCTGGCGCCGGCGGACGCGCCCGGACCGCAGGTTGCCGCCCCGGAGGCCGCCCCCCGGTCGGAAAAAAGGAGCGGCCGCGCCGCCAGGGAGCGCCGCAAAAACGAGGCCGCGGCCACCCCGCAGCCAGCCCAGGCGCCGCCGCTGTTCGCCTTGCCGGCCCAAGCGGCCACGGCCGCCCAGCCCCACACCTTCTGGCGCGCTCTCTTTGCCCCGGCCGCGACCGGGGAACAAACCGCCTTTCCGCCCCTGCGCGCCGGCGTGCAGCCGCCCGAGCCGCCCCGGGAGGAGCCGGTGCGGATCGAGTCGGTGCTGGTCAAGCGGTTCACCCAGCAGGAGGCGGCGCGGCCCCTGCCCGCCTCCTCGTCCGACACCGAGGCCATGCTCGCCTCCCTGGTCGAACTGCAGAAAAACATCCGCCAGGAGATCACGGTCACCAAAAAACGGCTCAAGGCCAGTTCCTCCGAGGCGGAAAAGGTGACCCTGGAAGAGGAACTGAAGCAGCTTGACCAGCAGCTCTCGGACAGCGTCGCCGATTTCGAGCGGATCGCCACCGGGGTCGAGCCCACGGTGTTCATCCCCCAGGAGCAGACGGGATTCAGCTGGAAGGACGAACTCACCACCCTGCTCGAACCGACCGTCAAGGAACTCAAGCAGCTCACCGCCCGCGCCCGGCAGAAGACCCAGCTCAAGGAGGAGATCCTCGACCTCGGCAAACAGGCGGCCACCGCCAACCGCGCCGTGGGCCAGCTGAACACCCTGATCGAGGCCAGTCAGGACACGAGGATCAAGACCTACCTGCGCGAACTGCTGCCGGCCTGGCAGAACATGCACAAGCGCATCCAGGGCAAGCTCGAACTGGCCCAGCTGGAACTGGCCAAGCTCGAGGACCAGAACGGCGGCGCGGCCCACAGCCCCACCGAATACGTCAAGACCTTCTTCCGCGAACGCGGCCTCTACCTGTTTGCCGCCGTGCTCGCCTTCGGCGGGGTGCTCGTGCTCTGCCGGTTGCTCAACCTGCTCCTGCTGCGCATTCTGCCCGGGGCCCGGCGCGACCAGCGGCCGCTGTATGTGCGCGTCTTCCAGATACTCTTCTCCGTGTTCACCGCCGCCGCGGCGGTGGGCGGGTTCGTGTTCGTGCTCTACCTGGCCGAGGACTGGTTCCTGCTCAGCCTGGCGCTCATCCTCCTGTTGGGCGTGGCCTGGGCGGTGCGCCAGGTGGTGCCCAAGCTGTGGCAGCAGAGCCTGCTCATGCTCAACCTGGGCCCGGTGCACGAGGGCGAACGGGTCATCTACCAAAGCGTACCCTGGAAGGTCGAGGCGCTCAACGTGTTCGCCAAGCTGCACAACCCGGACCTGGGCCTGACCCTGCGGGTGCCGCTGGACAGCATGATCGGCCAGGTCTCCCGCCCCTTCACCCCGGACGAGCCCTGGTTCCCCTGCCGCAAGGACGACTGGGTGCTGGTCGGCGCCAAGCCCGTGGCCAAGGTGGTCAGCTGCACCCACGAACAGGTCGAGGTGGTGGAGATGGGCGGCCGGCGCATCGTCTACCGCACCGCCGACTTCCTCGCCGCCACGCCCGTCAACCTGTCCAGCGGCTTCAGCCTGAGCATCCCCTTCGGCCTGTCCTACGAGCTGCAGCCGATCATCACCACCGAGGTGCCGGCAAAGCTGGAGGCCTTCCTGCAGCACAAACTGGAAGAGCACGGCTACAAGGAGGGCTGCCACAGCCTGAGCGTGGACTTCAGGCAGGCCGGGGCCTCGTCGCTCGACCTGGTGGTGCTGGCCGGCTTCACCGGCGAGATGGTGCCCCAGTACCCGCGGATCGAGCGCGCCCTGAACAAATGGTGCGTGGACTGCTGCAACGAAAACGGCTGGGAGATCCCCTTCCCGCAGCTGACCGTGCACCGGCCGGGTGCGCAGCCGGCCTGACAACCTGACGGAGGACAGCCATGGTCGATGAACGGATCGTCCAGGAATTGGCCCGGATCGTCGGCGCGGACCAAGTCTCGACGGACAGCGCCGACCGCCTGCTGCACGCCTTTGACGCCACCCAGGCCCGCTTTCTGCCCGAGGTGGTGGTGCATGCCACCACCACGGACCAGGTCAGCCGGGTGGTGCGGCTGGCCCACGAGCACCGCATCCCGATCCTGCCGCGCGGCGCGGGCAGCGGCTTCACCGGCGGCAGTTTGCCGATCAGGGGCGGCATCGTGCTCGTGCTCACGCGCATGAACCGCATCCTCGAGATCGACCCGGACAACCTCACCGCCACGGTGGAGCCGGGCGTGGTCACCGCCACCCTGCAGCGCGAGGTGGAGCGGCTCGGCCTGTTCTACCCGCCGGACCCGGCCTCCAGGGAGTTCAGCACACTCGGCGGCAACATCGCCGAGTGCGCCGGTGGGCCGCGCTGCGTCAAGTACGGCGTCACCCGCGATTACGTGCTCGGCCTCGAGGTGGTGACCGCGTCCGGCGAGGTCATCCACACCGGCGGCAAGACCATGAAGAACGTGGTCGGCTACGACCTGACCCGGCTGTTTGTCGGCTCCGAGGGGACGCTGGGCATCGTCACCCGCATCACCCTGCGGCTCTTGCCCAAACCCGAGGCGCGCAAGACCCTGCTGGTGGCCTTCGCGTCCATCGACGGCGCCGCCCGGGCAGTGTCGGCCATCATCCGCGGCCGCATCATCCCGGCCACGCTCGAGTTCATGGACGCCTCGGCCATCGACTGCGTCCGCCGGGCCATGGACCTGGACCTGCCCGACGGCTGCCGGGCGGTGCTCATCATCGAGGTGGACGGCGAGCCGGCGGTGCTCGAGGGCCAGGCCGCGCGCATCCTCGAGATCGTCGAGCCGCTCGGGGTGATCGAAACCCGGGTGGCGGCCACCGCCGAGGAGGCGGAGGCCATCTGGAAGGTCCGCCGCAGCGTCAGCCCGAGTTTGCGCCGGGTCAACCCGGACAAGTTCAACGAGGACATCGTCGTGCCCCGCTCGCGCGTGCCGGAGATGATCCGCGCCCTGGAGGCGATCTCGGCCAAGCACAAGGTGCCCATCGTCAACTTCGGCCACGCCGGCGACGGCAACATCCACGTGAACGTCATGGTCGACCTGAAAGAGGAGGGCATGCGCGCCACCGTGGACCGGGTACTCGACGAGATCTTCCGCACCACCGTGGCGCTCGGCGGCGCGGTGAGCGGCGAGCACGGCATCGGCACGGCCAAGATGCCCTTCATCGGCCTGGAACTGGACCCGGCCTCCCTGGCCACCATGCGCGCCATCAAGCAGGCGCTCGACCCGCACAACATCATGAACCCGGGCAAGATCTTCCCCGAGCCCGCCAGCAACCCGCAGAACTGAGCCCATGGTGCACCTGAAAGACCTCGCCGACTACGCCGACCAGATCAGCCAGTGCGTGCGCTGCGGCGCCTGCCAGGCCCACTGCCCGGTCTACCGGGAGACGCTCGGCGAAGGCTCGGTGGCCCGCGGCAAGATCGCCCTGGCCGCCTCGGTGCTGGCCGGGGAGATCGGCCTCGAGCCCCGGCTCACCGAGGAGTTGAGCCTTTGCCTGCTGTGCGGCTCCTGCGTGGCCAAGTGCCCCAACCGGGTGGAGACCGACGGCATCGTCGCTGCCCTGCGCAGGCGGGTCACCGACGAGCAGGGGCTCTCGACCGTGGGCCGCGGGGTGGCGGCGCTCACCGGCTCGAAACCGCTGCTGCGGGGCCTGGTCAGGGGCGCGGGCCTGCTCGCGCCGCTCGTGTTCAAGCACATCCCGACAACGAGCGGCCTGCGCCTGCGTTTCGCCCCGGCCGTGCTCCGGGAGCGCACCCTGCCGCCCATCCCGGCCAGGAACCTGTTCGACCGGGTACCCGAACACAGCCCGGCCGCGGCGGGCCGGCCGACCATCGGCCTGTTCGCCGGCTGCGCCATCACCTACCTGTATCCGCAGGTGGGCGAGGGACTGGCGCGGCTGCTCACCAGTTTCGGCTACGGCCTGTTCCTGCCGCGGAGCCAGGGCTGCTGCGGCATGCCGGCGCTGTCCTCGGGCAACGGCGCCCTGCTCACCGAGTTGGCAGAGGCCAACCTGGCGGCCTTTGCCGAGGGCGGCGCCGAGACCATCGTCACCGCCTGCGCCTCCTGCGGCGGCGCCCTCACCGGCCACTACGCCGACCTGGGCGAGGATGGCCGGGGCCTGGCCGACCGGATCCTGGACATCCACCAGTTCCTCGACCGGGAGGGGCTGATCGCCCGCATCGCCGAACTGCCCGGGCAGGCGGAGCGCATCCGGGTCACCTACCACGACCCCTGCCACCTGCGTACCCGGGGAATCACCCGCGAGCCGCGCGCCCTCCTGCGCGCCCTGCCCCAGGTGGACCTGGTGGAGATGGACGAGGCGGCCAGCTGCTGCGGCCTGGGCGGCACCTTTGCCGCCACCCAGGCCGAGCTGAGCCGCCGCATCGGCGACCGCAAGGCGGCGGCCATTGCCGCCAGCGGGGCGGAGCTGGTGGCCACCGGCTGTCCCGGCTGCGTGCTCCAGTTGCAGGACAGCATCGACCGCGCCGGCCTGCGGGTGCGGGCGGTGCACACCCTGGACCTGGTCGACCAGGCCCTCTACGGCGGGCACGCATGAGCGGGACGCGCACCGTGCGCCTGCGCTACGGCCGCTCCACGATCGAACTGGCCGTGCCGGCCGCGGCCGAGTTGCTCGAACCGCGGGAGCCGGCCCTGAGACTCGACCGCGACAGCTTCCGCGCCGGCCTGGCCGCGGAGCTGCCCGAGCCCCTGCCCTCCGGGCCGATCGTCATCGTGGTGGCGGACAAGACCCGGCTGTGCGGCTACCCGACCGTGCTCCCCTGGCTGGTCGAGCTGCTCGCCGAGCGCGGCGCCGGCCCGGAGCGGATCACCTTTTTCATCGCCTACGGGGTGCATGCCCGGCAAAGCGAGGCCGAGTCGCTCGCTGCCTACGGCCCGGTCTACACCCGATACCGCTTTGTCCACCACGACTGCGACGACGCGGCCGCCTTTGTCGACCTGGGCCGCACCGGCCGGGGCACGCCGGCGCGGGTGCGGCGCGAGCTGGTCGAGGCCGACCTGGTGCTCACCGTGGGCGCCATCTCGCACCACTACTTCGCCGGCTTTGGCGGCGGCCGCAAGCTGCTCTTCCCGGGGCTCGGGGAGCGCCGGGCCATCCTCGCCAACCACCGGCTGTTCCTCGACCCGGCCACGCGCACCCTGCACCCGCACTGTTGCGCCGGCCGGCTGGCGGGCAACCCGCTGGCCGAGGACCTGGACGAGATCGCCCGCCTGCTGCCCCGGCCGCTTTCAGTGCACGGCCTGCTCGACAGCTCGGGTGCGCTGGTCGCCTGCCGCATCGGCCGCGGACCGGAAGCCTTTACCCGGGCCTGCCGGGAACACGAGTGCTGTTTCCGGGCGCCCGGCGACCGGCGCTACCGCCTGGTGGTCGCCTCGGCCGGCGGCTATCCCAAGGATATCAACCTCATCCAGGCGCACAAGGCCATCGACAACGCGGCCGGATTCGTCGGCGACGGCGGCACCCTGGTGCTGCTCGCCGAGTGCGCGGACGGGGTCGGCTCCGCCGGGTTTCTGCCCTTCTTCGACCTGGGCGGCCGCGAGCAGGCCTTTGACCAGCTGGTCCGGGACTACAGCGGCAACGGCGGCACCGCCCTGGCGCTGATGGCCAAGAGCAGCCGCATCCGCATCCGCCTGCTCACCGGACTGGACCCGGAGGTGTGCCGACGCATCGGCGTGCGGCCGATCACCATCGCGGCAGCGGAGCAGCTGCTCCGGGCCGAAGCAGAGAGCAGCGCGGTGATCGCCAACGCCTCCCTGCTCGTCCGCTGAGGCGACCCTTGCCGCCCGGCCCGCCGTCAATGCATTGCAGTTGCCAGTTCTACCACACCGTGCTATGCAGGCGGGCAGACAACCCGCTCAACGCCCGGGCCCGGGTCCAGCCGTCGCCACGCCGGCCGCACCCGCTCCCGACAACCCGGAACCGTCATTCCGCCGACCGCCATCGCCCATTGCCATGACCCCGCCCGCCAACCAACCTGTCCGCTCCTTTTTCGCCTCGGTGCAGCTGGCCCTGCTGCTGCTGTTCCTGCTCGCCGCCACCTCGATCATCGGCACCATCATCCCGCAGAACAGCCCGCCGTCGTTCTACATCGAGAAATACGGCGCCCAGACCGCCCGGCTCTTCCAGCTGCTGGACATCACCGACATGTACAACTCCTGGTGGTTCCTCGCCCTGCTCACCCTGTTCGCCGTGAACCTGGTGGTGTGCAGCCTGGAACGCATCCCCGGGGTGATCCGCACGGTCCGCCGCGACGGCCTGCAGACCGCGGCCGACCAGCTCGACCGGCAGCCCTGCCGCCAGGCAGTCGACCTGGCCGCACCGGTCGCCGAGGCCAGCCAAAGGGCCGCGGCCCTGCTCAGGGCGCACGGCTGGAAGCCCCGCGAGGCGGCGACGGCGGACGGCCGCCTGCTGTTCGCCGAGCGCGGTCCCTGGACCCGGTTCGGCGTGTACGTGGTCCACCTGTCCATCCTCGTCATCCTCGCCGGCGCCCTGGTCGGCTCGTCCACCGTGGCCTCGCGCCTCCTGCGCAACCCGGACTTCGCCTTCAAGGGCTCGGTGATGCTGCCCGAGGGGGAGAGCACCGGCCACATCCTCGCCTTCAAGAGCGGCCGACGCGTCGACCTGGGCTTCACCCTGCGCTGCGACGCCTTTGCCATCGAGTACTACGACAACGGCATGCCCAAAACCTACCGCTCGAGCGTCACCGTGCTCGAGGACGGCAAACCGGTGCGTACCGCCGAAATCGAGGTCAACCGGCCGCTCACCCACCGCGGCGTGACCTTCTACCAGTCGAGCTACCAGGCCGGCCGGGAGTACGTGGTCAGCCTGACCAAGCAGCCCGACAACCTGAGCCACACCGCGGTCGTCCCGCCGGCCCGCGAGATCGCCTGGCCCGAGACGGGCGTCCGCTACGGCATCATCAACCGGGAGAACCAGGGCGAGGTGACCCGGCGGCTGAAGATCTGGTTTGCCGACGGCCAGGGCGAACCCGCGGTGTTCTGGGTTCCGGCCGGCGAGGAAACCACCGTCGAACGGCCCACCGGCACCTACCGCCTCCAGGCCCGCCAGCTCTACGCCACCGGCCTGCAGGCGACCAGGGATCCGGGCGTCTGGCTGGTGTACGGCGGCTGCCTGCTCATGCTCATCGGCCTGTACATCGCCTTCTTCCTCTCCCACCGCAGGCTGTGGGTGCGGGTCGAGCCCGCGGCCCAGGGCTCGCGACTGCTTTTCGCTGGTACGGCCAACAAGAACCGGGTAGCCTTCGAGAAAAAATTCAGCGACCTCGTCGCTGACCTGGACACCCACCGCTAACCTCTATCGCCGCCCCCGCGGCCGGTTGCACGTCTTATGGACAGTTCACAACTCTTCGGCATCTGCATGCTCGCCTACCTGCTCTCCGCGGCCTTCTACCTGGGGCTGCTCATCTTCAAGCAGCCGCGCGCCGGGCAGATCGGCATGCTGCTCGCCCTTGCCGGCGTGGTCGTGCAGACCGCGGCCATCGGCCTGCGCTGGTACGAGTCGTACCAGCTCGGCCACGGGCACGCGCCGCTGACCAACATGTACGAATCGCTGGTGTTCTTCGCCTGGTGCACCACCCTCCTCTACCTGTACCTGGAATACCGGTACAAGGCGCGGGTGGTCGGCGCCTTTGTCCTGCCCTGCGCGGCCGTGGCCATGGCCTATGCCTCGTTCTCGGACCGGATCGACGACCGCATCAACCCGCTCATCCCGGCGCTGCAGTCCAACTGGCTGATCGCCCACGTGGTCACCTGCTTCATCGGCTACGCCGCCTTTGCCGTGGCCGGCGGGCTGGGGCTGATGTACCTGATCAAGCGGCGCGCGGTCCAGCGCCAGGCGCCCGCGGACTCCATCGGCGGCTCCCTGCCGGAGTTGCGGGTGATCGACGACCTCACCCACCGGACCATCGTGTTCGGTTTCCTCTGGCTGTCGGCGGGCATCATCACCGGCGCGGTCTGGGCCAACGAGGCCTGGGGCACCTACTGGAGCTGGGACCCCAAGGAAACCTGGTCGATCATCACCTGGTTCCTCTACGCCTCGACCCTGCACGCCCGCTTCACCCGCGGCTGGAGCGGACGGCGCATCGCCTGGCTGGCCATCGCCGGCTTCTTCGCCGTGTTCTTCACCTATTTCGGGGTCAACTTCCTGCTCTCCGGACTGCACAGCTACGGCTCGAGCTGAGGTCGGCCCCGGCGCCGGAGTACGATGCGGCCACCCGGCGAACGTTGACAAGGCCCGGGCAGGGCGCTATACAACACGCACGGTGCTTTTTCTCGACCAACCCATCTGCCTGAGGAGGAAGAACATGAAACGAATTCTGGCGGCCGGAGCCATCCTGGCCCTGTGCTGTACGGTCGGCTTTGCCGGCAGTGCCGCTGCCGCGGACAAGGGGCCCGCGGAGATCACCCTCGAGTCCACCCTCGACCCGGCCAAGACCCCGAAGCCGGCCACCTTCCCCCACGGCGCCCACCAGGCGCGGCTGGAGTGCAAGACCTGCCACCACGGCAAGGGACCGGACGGCAAGCGCATCGACTACGTGGAAGGCCAGAAGATCGAGAAATGCGAAACCTGCCACAACACCAAGGCCGCCGGCATGCCGGAGAAGCTGAACACCTTCAAGGGTGCGGGCCACGCCCTCTGCCAGGACTGCCACAAGAAGACCAAGCCTGAGCTGGCCAAGTGCTCGGTCTGCCATAAGAAGTAAGGAACCCCTGCCACCCCGCCGCGGCGGGCGCATAAAAAAAGGCTGTCCCTTGGGGGGACAGCCTTTTTTTGTGCGGGCCGACAGGTGGCCGCCGGCGCCGAGGCGCTAGTCGCGCTCCACGTGCATCCTCGAGATGTCGCCCACCTGCAGCACCACCTCGCCCAGCGCGGTGAGCAGGTTGAGCCGGTTCTGGCGCACCGCCGGGTCGTCGGCCATGACCATGACCTGGTCGAAGAACCGGTCCACCGGCTCCTTCATGGTGAGCATCTCGGACAGGGCCTCCAGGTAGGCGCGGTCCTGCACCAGCGGCAGCACCCGGTCGCGCACCGCGCCGAGGGTGGCGAACAGTTCCCGTTCGGCCGCCTCGCTGAACAGGTCCGGCCGCACTGCGGTCTCTCGATTGTCCTTGACGATGTTGCGGATGCGCTTGAACGAGCCGGCCAGCACCGGGAAACTCTCCTGGGTGCGGATGCGGTCCAGGGCGTCGATGCGCGCCAGGGTGTCGAGGAGGTCGTCGCAGCCCACCGAGGTGGCCGCCTCCACCAGTTCCTGCGGCAGGCCGCCGGCCACCTGCTCGTTCTCGAACCGCAGGCGGATGAAGGTGAGCACCTCGGCCACGGTCTCGGGGCTCTGCTCGACCACGCCGGCATAGCCGGCCAGGGCTGCCGCGGCCGCTGAACTTAAGGAAAGGCGGATCTTCAGGCCGCGAATGATGCTGATCAGGCCGATGGCCTGGCGCCGCAGGCCGAAGGCGTCCTTGTTGCCGGTGGGCTTCTCGCCGATGGCAAAGCAGCCCACCAGGGTGTCCAGCCGGTCGGCGATGCCCACCAGCGCGCCGATGAGCGATTGCGGCAGGTCCCCGCCGGCGCGTACCGGCAGGTAGTGCTCCTCGATGGCCCGGGCCACGCCCTCGTTCTCGCCGTCGTGGCCGGCGTAGACCCGGCCCATGATACCCTGCAGCGACGGGAATTCGCCGACCATGGCGGTGAGCAGGTCGGCCTTGGCCAGCTGCGCCGCCCGCCGCACGTCCGCCTCCAGTTCCGGGGCGATGCCTGCGGCCAGGGTGCCGGCCAGGGCGACCAGGCGGGTGCTCTTGGCCTCCATGGTACCCAGCCGGTTCTGGAAGACGATGCCGTGCAGTTCGGGGCAGCGGGCGGAGAGCGGGCGTTTGCGGTCCTCGTTGAAGAAGAACAGGCCGTCCTCGAGCCGGGCGCGCAGCACCCGCTCGTGGCCGCTGGCGGCCAGGCGCAGGTCGTCGATGCGGGTGTTGTTCACCGCCACGAACCGCGGCAGCAGGCGGCCGTCCGCGCCGGCCACCGGGAAGTACTTCTGGTGCTCGCGCATCGAGGTGACCAGGGCTTCCTCGGGCAGCTGCAGGAATTTTTCGTCGAAGCGGCCGCAGATGCCGAACGGCTGCTCCACCAGGTTGGCGACCGTGTCGAGCAGCCCCTCGTGCAGCACCGGCCGGGCCTCGGCCACCCCGGCGTGTTCGCCCACCGCCCGCCGTACCGCCTCGACCACGCGGTCGCGCCGCTCGGCCGGGTCGACGATGACGAAACGGGCGGCCAGGCCGTCCCGGTAGGCGGCGAAGCTGTCCACGGCGAAGATCTCCGGCGCCAGGAACCGATGGCCGCGGGTGGTGTTGGCGCAGACGATGTTCTCGATGGTCAGCGGGATGGTCGCGCCGGCGTACACGCCGAGCAGCCACTGGATCGGCCGGGCAAAGGCCAGGCTGCTGTCGGCCCAGCGCATGGACTTAGGGAACACCAGTTCGCGCACCAGCGCCTCGAGCACCTCCGGCAGCAGGGCCGCGGTCTCCTTGCCCTGCACGTCCTCGATGGCCACCAGGTATTCGCCCTTGGCGGTCTCGACCACCTGCAGCTGCTCCGGGGCAAGCCCGCGGGAGCGGGCGAAACCGATGGCCGCCCTGGTGAGGTTGCCGTCCGCGTCGAAGCCGGCCTTTTTCGAGGGGCCGACGTGCTCCTGGCGGCGGTCGGGCTGGCGCGGCTCGAGATCGTCGATGACCAGGGTCAGCCGGCGGGGCGTGCCGCAGGTGTGGACCCCGGGGCAGGCCAGCGCCAGGTCCGCGGGTTGCCGCGCCGCATCGCGGCACGGACTTCGCCAACCACCGGCTGGCCCGCTGGGCCTCCAATCTCGTGAGTTTGCCGTTCTCGATGGTGGAGGGCTTCGCCGACGCCGCGCGCTCCCTGGCCAAT
>JAGODN010000016.1 GCA_017998195.1 Desulfobulbus sp.
TTGGCGAGTTTGGCGTTGTCCGGCCACTTCTCGAGGGCCTGCTCGTACACCCGGACCGCGGTCTCGAAATCTTCGCGCTTCTCGGCCTCGCGGGCGACGCCCATCTGTTGCTTGGCCTCCATCACCCCGACCGGCAGACTTTCCTGCTGCTGAATGACCAGGGTTTCCTTTTCGGCAAGTTGCTCGTCCGCTTCGAAACTGAGGTTGTTCTTGGCCTGCTCCGGCCAGTTGAACCCCTTGCCCTTCGGATAGATGACCAGGGTGTTGAACCGCTCTTCCTTTTCCAGATCCTTGAGATTGAGGATGATGTCCAGGGCGAAATCCCAGGGCACGTCGTCGAGCACCAGGGTGAGCGAGCCCTTGACCGCCTCGTCGACCACGATGTTGACCCCGCTGATCTGGCGCAGGAAGTTGAACACATTGTGGAGATCCATCTTCTGGAACTCCACGGTGATGCGCTCCTTGTTGTAGCCTGAGAAATTGAAGGCGTCCTGGGAGGACCGGGCTGCGCCCTTGGCCGCAGCCTGGGTGTCCAGGGGATTGACCACGGGCAATTGACTGTCGATGTTCTTCTTCTGGCTGATCAGGCTGCCCACCTGGTCCTTGGCCGCCGGTTCCTTGCCCCCCTGATCGTTCGGCGCAGCGGCGGCCTCCTCTTTGGGCGGTGACGCCGGCTCGTCGCGATTGGAGAGGGCAAGCACCACATCGTTGCCATCCTGGGCCGAGGTGTAGGGCGCCGCCTGGCCGAGGGTGAACTCGAGCCTGGTGATGGGCGGCTTGGCATCGGCCACCTCGCTGGTCGCCAAGGTCACCTGCTTGTTTTCCGGAAGGCGGGAGGCGAAGGCCTGCGCCAGTTTCGCCTCGGCCACGTCAACAATGATCCGGGGCGGATTGGGAAGTTCATAGACCGTGGAAATGAGCGGCTTGGAGCCCTTGACGCGAATCTCCAGGCCGGAGCCCGCCTCGACCGCCTCGACGGCAACGATCTCGGCCGGTGCGGCCTCCCTGGCTGCAGTCGGGGGAGGGGCCGTGGCAGCCTCTTCGGCCCTGAGCGGGCCGGAGGTGAAGACGCCGGTGCAGAACAGGATGACCATGCAGGAAAAAAGGAGGGGCGTGCGTTGTGCGCCCGGAAAAAATCGAACCATATTCACTTGTCTCCCTCTTTGTTCATTCTCATGATGACCGTGCTGGTGATCTCTTTTCCTGCACGTGTGCGGGCGGTTTCCATGATTACCACCTGCTGCTGGTCGATCTGCGCCACCACCCCCCGTTTGCCGATGGGGGTTCCCAGTTTGAGCAGATACCCTTTTTTGGTCTGGTCCTCGACCATGGCCACCGGCCCGCTTTCCGAGGTGAGGACGCCGACCAGAGTCAACTGTCCGGGCTCGAAGAGCTGCATTCCGGTCAGTTCGGTCTCCTCGTCGACGATTTCATCCGGGTTCTTGCCGGCCGGAGCCGTGGCCGTGGCCGTGATGAAGGGTCGGAACGGGTCGGGCCTCCCTTCCGTCTGGTAGGCAAAGGGTTCGTCCGCGACCTGCTGGTTGGATTCGACCCCTTCCGGTCCCTGCCCTTCCCGACCCGGCACGTCCTGACACAGGCCGTCCCCTCCGCTGAAAAGGACGACGAGGAGCAGGCAGATCACCCCTGCAGGCAAAAGTGCGGTGAAGATGTTCGGCAGTTTGCGCATGGCGAAACGTTCCTGTGCGAAGTCGGGACAAAGCGGCCGCCACTGTCTCATGGCGTTCACTGGTTGGCGGCCTTCGGCTTGGATTTGTCGTCTTTGGGTTCAACCTTGGTGTTGGTGAAGCGGTAGGTGATGAGCCGGCAGGAGGAATTGAGCAGCACTTCCGTGCCTTCCTCTTTCGGCTTGTCCATGGTGATATTGTTGACGGTCACGATCCGTTCCAGTTTCGAGACATTGTCGAGAAACGCCCCCAGGTTGTGGTAGGGGCCGACGATGGTGATGTCGATGGGGATCTCCGCGTAGAAATCCTTCGGCGTTTCCTGTCCGGGTACGAAGGTGAGAAAATCGAGGCCCGCGCCCTTGCCGAGATCGGAGATGTTGCGCAGCAGATCGGGAATTTCCTGGCTTTTCGGCAGCAGGACCGCCATGGCCTCGAATTGCTGCTGAACGGCCTCGAATTCCTGTTTGTGCCGGGGCAGGTCGCGGGCGGCCTGCTTGACCTTGTTCAGTTCCGCGGTGGCGGTTGCCACCTGTTTTTCCAGGGCGGCGATCTTTTCGGACTGGGGTTTGAAGAAGAAAAAATAGAACAGCAGGGCCGGAACCAGCAAGGCGGCGGCAAAAACGGCCCATTTGACCTTCGCGTCGAGCGTGCGGTATTTCTCGTCGATGAACACATCGAATTTCGATTTGCCGGTAGCAGAAGCCATGCGCTAGCGTCCTGTCATTGTTTGGTGGGTTCTTCCTGCTTTTTCTCTTCGCCGGGGGCGGTGGCCGTGGCGGACAGGGAGAAGGATTTCAGGTTCCGCTCGGCGAACTGTTTCATCGAGGAGTTCGCCAGGCTGACGTTCTGGATGTATCGGGACCCTTCCAGGTCGTCCATGTATTTGGCCACGGTCTGGTTGTCGAGCGCCATCCCTGATACCTTCAAACTGCTGCCGCTCTGGGTGAGCCCGGTCAGCCACATGCGCTTGGGCGGGGTGAGGGTGGCGACCTCGTCGAGCAGGTGCACCGTCAACGAGGCGGAATTCTTGAGCTGCCGGATGACTGCGATGCGCGTTTCGAGCACCTTTTTGTCTTCCTCCAGCTTTTTGATCTCGTTCAGGATTTTTGTGTACTGCTGCTTCTCCTGCTGGAGTTTCTGGTGCGCCTGTTCCAGACCTTTCCGCTCGCCGATCTGATAGAAGGCGACCAGTCCCAGGCAGCCAAGGAAGCAGAGGAAGACCAGGGCCGACAGCAGGATCTGCCGTTTCAGCTTGAGGCGCTGGGTGATTTCCCGGACAGGCAGCAGGTTGATATGTATCATGGCGTCTTAAAATGCGGCCGGGCGGATGGCCAGGCCGGCGGCTATGGCCATTTCCGGCGCTATGGAGTCGAGATATCGACGGTCGAACGTCTTGTCATCACACTGCATGCTGGCAAACGGGTTGAAATGAACGACCTCCAGGCCGGTTTCCCGGGCAATGTAGTCGAGCAGGCCGTTGACTTTGGAACCGCCTCCGCTGAGGATGAGGGAGTGCAGACCCTTATCCGGATTGTTGGCATGGTACAGGTCGATGGCCTTCTTGATCTCCAGAACCCACTGGGTGCAGGTCTTGGTGAACACCGCCTCCACTTTCTGGCGATTGGCCTCCTCGACCGGCAGGATGCCCAGTTTGACCTTTTCCGCCTCGTCATAGTCGATGTTCAGGGCGTTGGCCAACTGCTCGGTCAGCTGCTCGCTGCCGACCACCACATCCCGGGCGAGTACGGAAACGCCTTCGGAGATGATGTTGATATTCATCTTCGAGGCCCCGATGTCGATGAGCGCCACGTTGTCCACCTGGCGGGTGGTGGTCTCCCAGATGTTTTCCAGGGCGAAACCGTCGACGTCGACGAGGACCGTCTTGAGCTTGAGCTGGCCCAGCATGTCGAGATAGTCGTTCACCACCTCTTTTTTTGCCGCCACCAGCATCACGTCGTTCCGGTCCGCCCCCTCTTTCCGGCTGGGGAGCTTCTGAAAATCGAGGTAGACCTCGTCGATGTCGAAGGGGATGTACTGCTCCGCCTCGGCCCTGAGGTACTCGCCCAGGGCAGCGTCATCCATGATTTCCAGGCTGATTTTCTTGACGATCACCGAGTAGCCGGAGATGGAAATGCCGATTTTGTGGTTCTTGATCCTGAGGTTTTTCAGGAGGGCGGCAAGGGCTTTGCCGACCGCTTCAGGATCCTGGAGAACACCATCCTCCACCGCGCCGGCGGGGATCGCGGCCGTACCCACGGCCAGCACCTTGTACCCCTTGCCGGTCTTCTGCAGTTGACAGATCTTCACGGCGTGGGAGCCGATATCGACGCCTGTGATCAGGCTCTCTTTCTTGGCCATGTCGTCATTTCTCTTTGCATGCGCTGCAGGCTGGAGAGGGCATTGAAAATAAGCAGGTTTTTCGCCGCGTTGCCCTATTTAGGGCATACTTTGCAGTCTTTGTCAAGCAGGGAGTACAATTTTTTTAATTCGTGTATGCAAAAATTTGGTGCACCCTGTTGCAATTACTCTTTCGAAAGATCGCTCGCCCTTTCAATAATTCGAAATAATTCCATTTTCTGCGGCTCCACAAAAGGGCCTTGAATTTTGCCTACCCTTGGGGTAGGTTGCCGAAAAATTTCATCATCCTTCGAATTCAGGGAATATTTTGGCAGACAAAAAACTTGCACCGAAGAAATCGGTCCTCCGCGAGAACCTCGAGGCGGTCTGCATTGCTGTCGTCCTTGCCCTGATCATCCGCACCTTCATCGTCCAGGCCTTCAAGATACCCTCCGGGTCCATGCTGCCGACCCTGCAGATCGGCGACCATATCCTGGTCAGCAAGTTCATCTACGGGGTGAAGATGCCGTTCACCGGCGCGACGCTCATCCCCGTTGCCCGACCCAAGACCGACGACATCATCGTGTTCCAGTTTCCCAAGGATCCGAAACTGGACTATATCAAGAGGGTTATCGGCGTTCCCGGCGATATAGTTGAGATCCGGGACAAGAAAATCAGCATCAACGGCAAACTCTTTGCGGACCGGCACGGTGTCTACAAGGATCCCCTGATTCATCCGGCCGCGGTCGACCCGCGCGACAACTACGGGCCGGTGACCGTCCCCGCGGACAAACTCTTCGTCATGGGGGACAACCGCGACAACTCCTTCGACGGCCGCTTCTGGGGGTTTGTCGACTACCGGGCGGTCCGCGGCAAGGCGTGGATCATCTACTGGTCCTGGGATGTGCAACAGCCGCTGTTCTCGCTGGAACGGTTCCGCTCCATCCGCTGGAACCGTCTGGGAGATGTGGTCCACTGACTTCCGGAGGCGTCATGGCTACCGGCTATTCCTTTCTCCACCGCCACATTCTCGGCATCGAGCAGTTTTCCCGGGAAGACATCAGCCACATCCTCGCCACCGCCGACTCCTTCAAGGAGATTTCCGCCCGGCCGATCAAGAAGGTGCCCACCCTCCGCGGCCACACCATCATCAACCTGTTTTTCGAACCGTCCACGCGAACGCGCCTCTCCTTCGAGATCGCCGCCAAGCGGATGAGCGCCGACACCTTCAATATCGCCGCCTCGACCAGCAGCACCACCAAGGGCGAGACCCTCATCGACACGGCGCGGAACATCTCGGCCATGCATCCGGATATCATCATCATCCGCCATTCCTACTCCGGGGCCCCGCACCTCTTGAGCCGGTACGTCAAGGCGGCGGTGATCAACGCCGGTGACGGCGCCCACGAACACCCCTCCCAGGGCCTGCTCGACCTGATGACCGTGCTCGAGCACAAGGGGCGGCTGGATGGCCTGAAAATCGCCATCATCGGCGATATCGCCCACAGCCGGGTGGCCCACTCCGACATCATCGGTTTCACCCGGATGGGCTCCGAGGTGCACATCTACGGGCCGTCGACCCTGGTGCCCAAGGGGATCGACCAACTGGGCGCCATTGTCAGCCCTTCCCTGGAGGAGGCGGTGCGCGACGCGGACGTGGTCATGACCCTGCGGATCCAGCGGGAGCGGCAGAACGACCCGCTGCTGCCGTCACTGCGCGAATACGCCCAGCGTTTCGGCATCTCCCGCGAGATTCTCGCCCTGGCCCGGCCGGACGCGGTGGTCATGCATCCCGGGCCGGTGAACCGCGGGGTGGAACTGAATCCCGAGGTCGCCGACGGGCCGCAGTCCGTCATCCTCGACCAGGTGACCAACGGCGTGGCCGTGCGCATGGCCCTGCTTTACCTGGTGATGGGCAATTCCTGACAGGGGCGGGCGCTGGGTGTCCCCCCCCTTTTTTTCCTGAAGGCGAACGAGCGATGCAGACGAACTGGCGCATAACAAACGGCCGCATCATCGATCCGGCCAACGGGGTCGATCAGACCGGCGACCTGCTGATCATCGGCGGGCGCATCGCTTCTGCCGGAGAGGAGGCGCCGCCGGACACGGCCGAGATCGACGCCGCAGGCTGCTGGGTGGTGCCCGGGTTGACCGACATGCATGTCCATCTGCGCGAGCCCGGCCAGGAATACAAGGAAGACATTCTTTCCGGCGCGCAGGCCGCGGCATCGGGAGGGTTCACCTCCATCGCCTGCATGCCCAACACCGAACCGGTGAACGACTGCGCCGCGGTGACCGCGATGATCCGTGCGCGGGCCGCGCAAGCCGCGGTGCGGGTGTATCCGGTGGGCGCGGTGAGCAAGGGCAGCGAGGGGCACCAACTGGCCGAGTTCGGGGAGTTGCGGGCGGCCGGTGCGGTCGCCGTGACCGATGACGGCCGGCCGGTGGAGCACAGCCAACTGATGCGCCGGGCGCTGGAATATGCCGGCGACTTCGATCTGGTGGTGATCAGCCACAGCGAGGACCGCGCCCTGGCCAGCGGAGTCATGAACGAAGGCGTGGTGTCCACCCAACTCGGGCTGAAAGGCATCCCAACCGCGGCCGAGTCGATCATGGTCTACCGCGAGATCGCCCTGGCCGAGTTCACCGGCCAGCGGGTGCACATCGCCCACGTGAGCGCCGCCGCCTCCATCGACCTGATCCGGGCCGCCAAGGCGCGCGGCGTTCGCGTCACCGCCGAGACCGCGCCGCACTATTTCACCCTGACGGACGAGGCGGTCATCGGCTACGACACCAACGCCAAGATGAATCCGCCCCTGCGCTCGTCGGCCGACCGCGAGGCGGTGCGCGCAGCCCTTGCTGACGGTACCCTGGATGCCATCGCCACGGACCATGCCCCCCATTCGATTCTCGAGAAGGAGACCGAGTTCGATACCGCGGCCAACGGCATCATCGGCCTGGAAACGGCCGTGCCCCTGGCCCTGGCCCTGGTGCGCGACGGGGTTTTGGACCCGGGCCGGGTGGTGGCGCTGATGGCGGTGAACCCGGCCGCCATTCTCGGCCTGGAGGGAGGCAACCTCGCTCCGGGCGCGGTGGCGGACGTGACCATCATCGACCCGGAGCGCGAGTTCGTCTACACCGCCGACCAGGTCGTCTCCAAGAGCCGCAACACCCCGTTTCTCGGCTGGCGGCTCAAGGGTCGGGCCGTGCTGACCATGGTCGGCGGCGAGGTCCGGTACCGTCTGCCCGGTTGAGAAATTCCCCCTCCCCCCGCGTCACCCTTCCTTGTCCACATAGCGGGCCGGATCGGTCAGACCCGCGTCCCTGAATCCCTGCAGTCGCAGACGGCAGGCGTCGCAGCGGCCGCAGGCCAGTTCGCCTTCCGGATCGTAACAGCTGTGCGTCAGGGCGTAGTCCACGCCCAACTCCCTTCCCTTGAGAATGATCTCCTTTTTGCTCAGGTGCACGAGCGGTGCGTGGAAGCGAAAGGGGCGGCCGGTGGCGCCGGCCCGGGTGCCGAGGTTGGCCATGCGCTCGAAGGCGAGGAGAAACTCCGGTCGACAGTCGGGATAGCCGCTGTAGTCCACCGCGTTGATGCCGAGAAAAATGTCGGCGGCGCCCAGAACCTCGGCCCAGGAGAGGGCGTGGGCCAGGAAGACGATGTTGCGGCCGGGCACATAGGTGACCGGGATGTCGTCCGGGTCTGCCGAAGGGAGACGGTCCTTGGGCACGGGCTCGCTGCCGGTCAGGGCGGAGCCGCCGATGGCGTCCAGGTCGACGCGGAGGATGAGATGGCGGCGGGCTCCGCAGCGGGCGGCGATCTCCCGGGCGCGGTCGAGTTCGATCCGCTGGCGCTGGCCGTACTGGAAACTCAGGCAGTTGCAGGCAAAGCCCGCCGCCCGGGCAACGGCGAGGACCGTGGTCGAATCGAGGCCGCCGCTCAGCAGGACGACCGCTTGTTGATCATGCATGGTCAGTGTCGGAAGGTTCGGGTTGGAAGGGAATTTGTCGGGTTATGGTGATGGCTTCAGGCCCGACCTCGGCCCGGTAGGCCAAAAACCTCACGCCGCAGGCCGCGGCCGAGGCGACCGCCCGGGCATAGGCCGGATCGATCCGTGCCGCCGGCCTGCAGCGGTCGGCATCGCCACGCTGCACGCAGAACACGACCGCGGCGCCGAAGCCGGCCTCGCGCAAGTGGACGAGTTCGGCGATGTGTTTCGCCCCGCGGGTGGTCACCGCGTCCGGGAAAAGGGCCGTACGATGCTCTGCCAGCGAGCAGTTTTTCACTTCAACATAGACCTGCCCCCGGTCTGTTTCAATCAGGAAATCCAGCCGGCTTCTGGCGGACACCACCACCTCAGGGGTGATGGCGACAACGCCGCCGAAGTCGTCGATCACCCCGTTTTCCAGCGCCTCCCGCACCAGACCGTTGGTCCGGCCGGTGTGCACGCCGATCCACACGCCTTGCTCCTGCACCATTTCAAGCGTCCACGGGTATTTTCGCCCCCGGTTGTCCGACCGGCTGATGATCACCGGGCTGCCCGGGGTGGAGCAGCCCAGCATGGAACCGGAATTGGGGCAGTGCACGGTGAGGATCTGGCCGCCCGCCAGGCGGACGTCGGCAAGAAAGCGCTGGTAGCGCCGGCTGAGCACGGCAGGCTGCCTGAATTCCGGTAATCGCATGAGCGTGATTGAGGACGAAAACAGAGGCTGACAGGCCTTCTTCGGCCTGGCGGCAGCCGGTGGTTGAAAGACGATGCGGACGCCGCGCGAAAGTGGCCTTCCTGATCAGGATCAGGTATGATAATCAATCGTATCGATCTGGACGGGACCGCGCTCCGGGCGGGCTTTTTGCCGCCCGGCCGAGGTTGTGCTACCGGTCGACCGCGAATTTTGCTACACTATTACCATTGTTCAGAAAAGCAATGATGTTCGTTGCAATGTCATACCAGGCGGCGACCCCGCTTTTTTCAGCGATCGACCACCTTCCCAACCCTAACGAGAGGAGAGCACCGTTATGAAACTCGGGATAAACGGCCTTGGCAGGATCGGCAAATTATCGTTGTGGCACCATGTCTCACGGCAGTTCTTTTCGGAAATCGTGGTCAATCTGGGAAGAAACGTCGGCGCCGGCATCGAGAGCATCGCCTCGTCCATCGAAAAGGACTCCACCTACGGCCGCTTGAGCATGTACCTGCACGGCCACAAGGGCGGGCGGGTGATCGAGAACCTTGATGAAGCCAGGGGCAGCATGACCATCAACGGCGTGCCGGTCACCTTTCTGCGCAAGGCGCGCAACCCCAAGGACATCGAATGGCAGGCCAACCAGGTCCGCCTGGTGGTCGATTCCACCGGTGCCTTCAAGGATCCGACCGCCGACCCGGCCGAGGGCAGGGGCTCGGTGCGCGGCCACCTGCAGGCCGGAGCGGAGAAGGTTATCGTGTCCGCCCCTTTCAAGATTCAGGCCAAGGGGCTGGACATGCCGGAGGATGCCCTGACCACGGTCATGGGCATCAACGACGACGACTACGACCCGGCCCGCCACAGCATCATCTCCGCAGCCTCCTGCACGACCACCTGTCTCTCCTACATGATCAAGCCGCTGCTCGACCATTTCGGGGCCTCGAAGATGCTTTCCGCCTCCATGGTGACGGTGCATGCCGCCACAGGTTCCCAGGAGGTGCTGGACCGGCTTCCCGGCGCCGGCGCCAGCGACCTGCGCAAGAATCGCTCCATCCTCAACAACATCATCCTCACCACCACCGGCGCCGCCAAGGCCCTTGGGCTGGTCATCCCGGAAATGAAGTCCATCGGCTTCATCGCCGAGTCGGTGCGCATCCCGACCACCACCGGCTCGCTCATCGTGCTCGTGCTCAATCTGCAGGACGAACTGGAGAATCCGATCAAGCGTACCCTGCTCAACTCGATCTACGAGGAATATGCCAAGACCAGCCCGTACCTCATCTATTCGACCGAGCAGAACGTGTCCTCGGACATCATCGGCGTGCCGCGGGCCGCGGTGACCATCGAGTCGACCGAGACCCACACGCGCACCGCCACCATCAAGGTCGATCTGCAGAGCCTGAAAAACTTCAAGTTCGACGCCGGTTCCACCCCGCCGATCCTCGAGGTGCCTCTCACCCAGGCGGTCATCTACGGCTGGTATGACAACGAACTCGGCAGCTACACCAACATGCTCGGCGAGTTGACCGCCTCCATCGCCGAGCGGATGGTGTGAGGGTTCGCCAGGCGCGGCCGGCCGACCTGGACGAGGTGCTGCGCATCGAACACCGGTCCATGCCCGACCCGTGGAGCGCGATCGCGGTCGCTGCGGAACTGCGGGTCGCCAACAGCGCCGGCTGGGTGGCGACAGCGGAAGGCCGGGTGCAGGGATACGCCTTTTTCCGCACCTGCCGACCGGAATGCGAGTTGCTGCGCCTGGCGGTGGAACCCGAGTCACGGGGCGCCGGCATCGGCAGGGCGCTTCTCCGCCGGGCGCTGGATCACCTGGAGCGGGACGGGTTCAGCAGTTGTTTTCTCGAGGTGCGGAGTTCCAATGAGGGTGCGCGCCGGCTCTACGAGCGGTCCGGCTTCGTGCGGACAGGGGTGCGCAAGAACTATTACTGCCGGCCGGCGGAGGACGCGGTCCAGTATTACCGCGATTTGACCGGAACAAAGGGAGAATTGGCATGAAAACATTGAAAGAGCTGGAACTGGCTGGCAAGCGGGTGCTGGTGCGGGTGGATTTCAACGTGCCCATGAACGAAAGCGGCGAGATTACCGATGACCTGCGCATCCGCACCGCCCTGCCGACCCTGCGCTACCTGGTGGAACAACGGGCCCGGGTGATCATCTGCACCCACATGGGGCGGCCGAAGGGCCAGCGGGTGGAGAAATTTTCGCTCGCACCGGTGGCGGCCCTGACCGCCGAGATGCTCGGCCGGCCGGTTCCGCTCGCTCCGGACTGCATCGGCGATGAGGTGGCGGCGGCGGTGGCGGCGCTCAAGGACGGTGACTGCCTCATGCTCGAAAATCTCCGGTTCCACCCGGAGGAGGAAAAAAACGATGCGGCGTTTTCGCGCCAACTCGCGGCGGTGGCGGACGTGTACGTCAACGATGCCTTTGCCGTTTCCCACCGGGCGCATGCCTCGGTGGTCGGGGTCACCGCCCATGTCCCCGAGAAGGCGGCCGGATTCCTGCTGCAGAAGGAGATGGAATATTTCCAGCGGGCCATCGGTACGCCGCAGCGGCCCCTGGTCGCCATAGTCGGCGGGGCCAAGGTCTCCGGCAAACTCGAGGCCCTGCAGAACATGCTCGGCCGGGTCGACCGGATGATCATTGGCGGCGCCATGGCCAACACCTTTCTCAAGAGCCAGGGGTACAACGTCGGCGCCTCCAAGGTCGAGGACGACCTGCTGGAGACCGCACGGCAACTGCTCGTCCAGGCGCGTGAGCAGGGCATCAAGGTCTATCTGCCGGTGGACGTGATCGCCGCGGACCGTTTCGCCCCCGATGCGGTCAGCAAACAGGTGACAATCCAGGATATTCCCGACAACTGGATGGCCCTGGACATCGGACCCGCCTCGGTGGTTCTCTTCAACGAGGCCCTGGCCGACGCGAAAACCATTGTCTGGAACGGCCCCATGGGCGCCTTTGAAATGGACGCCTATGCCCGCGGCACCATGGCTCTGGCGCACACCGTGGCCAGTTCGCACGCGTTGAGCGTTACCGGCGGCGGGGACTCCAACGCCGCGGTCAAACAGTCGGGCGAAGCGGAGAATATCAGCTACATGTCCACCGGCGGCGGCGCCTTTCTCATGCTGATGGAGGGCAAGGAACTGCCCGGCATCAAGGCGCTCGACTGAGCCAAAGCGGCCTGGGCAGCGAACAACCCACGGGAAACAGGAGGAAACCATGAGCAGGCGACCATTGCTGGCCGGAAACTGGAAAATGCACCTGTCGCTCGGCGAGGCGGTCGCTCTGGCCCGCGCCCTGGCGTCGAGTTGCGGCCACTGCACGGACCGCGAGGTGATGATCGCGCCCGCTTTCACCGCCCTGGCGGCGGTGACCGAGGCGGTCAGAGGATCGGGGCTGTGCGTGGGGGCGCAGAATGTCGCCTGGGAACGGGAAGGGGCTTTCACCGGCGAGGTCGCTCCGCCCATGCTCACCGACCTCGGCGTGGACATGGCCATTGTCGGCCACTCCGAGCGGCGCCAGATCTTCGGCGAGGACGATGCCATGATCAACCGCCGTCTCCTGGGTGCGCTCGCTGCGGGCCTGACGCCGGTTCTGTGCATTGGTGAAACCCTGGAGGAACGCGAGGCGGAGCGAACCTTTGCCGTACTCGAGGCTCAACTGCGGGGCGGCCTGAACGGCGTGGACGCGGCGCAGGCCGACCGGGTGGTGCTCGCCTATGAACCGGTGTGGGCCATCGGCACCGGTAAAACGGCCACCACGGAACAGGCGCAGGAGGCGCATCGTTTCCTGCGCAGCCTGCTGGTGCAAATGTACAAAAAAAACATTGCCGAATCGGTTCGAATACTGTATGGTGGTTCGGTTAAACCTGATAATATTGATGCTCTCATGGCGCAGCCGGATATCGATGGCGCGCTGGTCGGCGGTGCCGCATTGAAAGCGGCCTCGTTTGAAAGGATTGTTCATTTTCGATGACGACCCTGCTTATTGTTGTTCACGTACTGGTCAGCCTGTTCCTGATCTGCATCGTCCTGCTGCAGCACGGGAAAGGTGCGGACATCGGCGCCTCGTTCGGCGGATCCAGTCAATCGCTTTTCGGGACGGAAGGACCGGTGCCGCTGCTCAACAAGATTACCACCCTGGCGGCCATTGTGTTCATGGGCACCTCGGTGAGTTTGGCGTATATTTCAGCGCACAAAAGTTCCGGCTCGGTGATGAGTGAGGTGGCCGGCCAGGAACAACAGGCGCCCGCCAAGGAAAATGCGGTCGCCCTGCCCGCGGCGGCGGACAGGCAGGGCGAAACACCGAGCCTGCCCCAACCCGGGCAGAAACCGAAACAATAACAGTTCTGCAGTGCCGAAGTGGTGGAATTGGTAGACACGCTATCTTGAGGGGGTAGTGGCCCACGGTCGTGCGAGTTCGAGTCTCGCCTTCGGCACCAGTTGCAAATGGGGCTAAGTTGCTTAGAAATAGGCAGCTTAGCCCCTTCTTGTTTTTGAGGGTAAGTTGAATTATAGTGCCCCTCAATTAGCAGTCCATCGCATCAATTCGCAGCAAATTGCGAACAAAAGTGCGAACAGAAAAAGTCCGTGATCGGTTTAAGACGCGCTATTTTTTCAGGGGTGTGGGATGGCTACCATTAAGACCCTCAAGAGGAGCCGGAAAGGGCTGGTCTATTGCGCTGAGGTACGAATAAAAGGGCATCCAAACATTTCGAGGACTTTTGATCGTAAATCAGATGCGCTCCGGTGGGCCGAGGATACAGAATATGCCTTGCGGACAGTTGGCTATATTGGGGACATTCCACCTCGGGACATGCTCTTTGAAGAGGCACTTCAAAAATATTTAACTGAAATTTCTTCCCGAAAGGCTCCTTCAACCCATCGTCGAGAGTTATATCAGGCAAGGTCCTTAAAATTTTTCAATGGGTCAAGATTAAAAGAAATCACTCCTGCTCTAGCTGCACAGTTTAGAGAAAAACGTTCTTCAGAAGTCCAGCCTGCGACGGTCATAAAAGATCTTAATTTACTCTCTCATGTTTTTACAATAGCGATTCGGGAATGGTCTATTGATACTTCCAATCCAGTATCGATTATCAGGAAGCCGAAAACTCCACCTGGAAGATTACGATTTCTTACTTTTTCAGAAATTGCCAGACTTCTTGAAGAAAGTAAGAAAGGCCATCGACCGAATTTGTACAATTTTATCTTGCTTCAACTTCACACAGGTATGCGACCTAGTGAAGGGGCTGCTCTTAAATGGGGACAAATTTGTTTTGACGGTAGAATTATCGATTTGCAAAAAACAAAAACAGACCCACGAAGGGTGCCGTTGACAGTGTTTGCTATTGAAGCCCTGTCAAAGCTTGTCCCAGAAGATGGATGCCGATGCGATGATTTTGTTTTTTTGCCAAAAGATCCAAAGATGACTCATCGCCTTAGGCCGAATCAGTATTTCCGTGAAAGTTTTGAAGCAGCCGTTAAGCGGGCTAAAATTGAGGACTTTCACATGCATGACTTGCGTCATACCGCAGCAAGTTACATGATCATGAATGGAATTGATCTGAGAACTGTAGCAGATATTTTAGGACACAAAACCATTAGTATGACAATGCGCTATACTCATTTGTTGGATGATCACAAGTTGGCAGCAATCGATCGAATTGAACAGTTAGGTAGATGAACCCATCATAAGATTCGTCAGTTTGCTGCCGGCCTTGAATTTCACAACCTTCTTGGCCGCGATTTTGATCGGCTCACCCGATTTGGGATTCCGTCCTTCGCGGGCGGCCCGTTCGGCGACCGAGAAGGTACCGAAGCCCGGCAGCGCTACCTTGTCACCGGCTTTAATGGCAATCGCGATTGTGCCGAAGACGCTGGCGACCACCCGCTCGGCGTCCGCTTTCCCCTACCGCATTCCTTGGCCACCTGTTCGATCAACTCGCCTTTGTTCATTCTACCTCATCGTGTCGAAAAAAATATTCTGCCAGAACTCTCTCATGGAGACGCCATAACACTCCATTCCTGTCCAGGCAAGGCGATTCAACCGGCTGGAATCGCCGGCCAGGCAGCCGGGGGCACGTCTTCATTCCGATTCCTTCTCCTGCCCATCCACCACCCGCAAATACTCCTCGATCTCGCGGGGGGTGTAGTAGCGGAAGTGGATGAGGTGGCAGAGCTTGTCGGTGAAGTCGGAGAAGGCCATGACGATGGTCCGTCCCTCCGCCATTAGGGCCTCGCCCTCCTCATAGGAGATGCCGCCCATCTCGCCGAGCCGTCCCTTGAAGTTGGCATAGGCCAGGTCGAACTGGCGCAGGATGGTGCACAGGGTCGCGCCCAGGGGCGAGTTGATGAGCAGCACCCGCGAGCCCCGTTCCTTGACCAGGCTGATCTTGCGTTCCTGGA
>JAGODN010000243.1 GCA_017998195.1 Desulfobulbus sp.
GGCGCGTCCATGGTCCGGTTCGCGCCTCAGATCGACTCGCCGTCGGCGAGTACGGTCTGGCCGTTGAAGGAGCCGTCATGGAAGCCGAAGTTGACGATGCAGTTGCGGCCGATGCGCACGCCCGGAGGAATCATCGCCTCCTTGCCGACCAGGGTGATACCCGTGTACAGGTGCTTCGGGAATTTTCTGTTGACCACATCCAGGCCGTCGCCGTCACCGACCCGCGAACCGGCGCCGATGTACACCCGCTTGTCGAGGATGGCCAGGTCGACCACCGCGTTTTCCTCGATCACCGAATCGGCGAAGATCACCGAGTTGGACACCGTGGCCCCCTTTTTCACCTGCACACCCGGCGAGAGCACCGAGTTGACCACCGTGCCCTCGATGACGCAGCCCGAGGCAACCATGGACGAGGTCACCCGGGAACCGTCCAGGAACCGGGCCGGGGCCCGGTCCATGGGCCGGCCGCCGTAATCCGGGTTGGAGCGGATCTCCCATTCCTCGGGCGAGATGCCGGAATCCGGGCGGATGATGTCCATGTTCGTTTCCCAGTAGGACTGGATGGTGCCCACGTCCCGCCAGTAGCCGTAGAACGGGTAGGCGAACACGCCGTCCTCCTTGATCGCCCGCGGGATGATGTGCATGCCGAAGTCGACCTCCTTGCGGTCCTTGGCCAGCGTGCGCAGCAGGTACTTGGTGTCGAACACGTAGATGCCCATGGAGGCCAGGTTGGTGCGCGGCACCTTGGGCTTTTCCTCCCAGTCGATGATGCGGTTGTCGGCGTTGATGATGCCCGTGCCGAACTCGTGGATGTCGCGCTTGGGCACCACCATCATGCCGATGGTGATGTCCGCCTTCTTGTGCTGGTGGTAGGAGACCATGGCGTCGAAGTCCATCCGGTAGATGTGGTCGCCGCTGAGGATGACCACCTGCTCGGACGGGTTGTTCTCGATGAAGTCGATGTTCTGGCGGATGGCGTCCGCCGTGCCCTGGTACCAGTCCGAGTCCTGTTCGCCGGTGCGCGGCGGCAGGATCTTGACCCCGCGGGTGCGGCCGGTGAAATCCCAGGCCTCGCCGTTGCCGATATGGGACATGAGTGACAGCGGTTTGTACTGGGTGAGCACGCCGACCTTGGTGAAGCCGGAGTTCATCACGTTGGACAGGCTGAAGTCGATGATCCGGTACAGGCCGCCGAAGGGCACCGCGGGTTTGGCCCGGCGGCTGACGAGCAGGTTCAGCCGGCTGCCGATGCCGCCGGCAAGAAGAAGGACCAGTGCGTCGCTGCTTTCTCTCATTTCAGTTCCTCCCCGTCGACGAGTTCGGTGGCGGGCCATCTTTCGGTGGCGATCCGCGGGGCCACGGTGCAGCCGCAGCCGATGCGGAACCCTTCCGGGACGCTGTTGTTCCAGCCGATGACGCTGACCCGGTTGACCTCCTCGCACCTCGGCCGGCCCACGGTCACGTTGCGGTTGAACACGGTGTTGACGTCGCTGACCATGCGGTGCAACTGGGCGTTCTCATGGACGATGGTGTCGAAAAAGAGGATGGAGTCGTTGACCTCGGCCCCGGCCATCACGTGTACCCCGGGAAAGAGAATCGAGTTGCGCACCGTGCCGTCGATGATGCAGCCGTTGTAGGCCATGGAATTTTCCAGCGAGGCCTGTGGCCCGAGTTTGACCGGCTGGCGGTCGCTGATGCCCCGGTGGGCCAGGTTGGTGCGGATGCCCCAGGCCTCGAGGTCGATCATCGGCTTCTCGCCGAGCAGGTCCATGGAGGTCTGCCAGTATTCGTCGATGGTGCGGGTGTAGCCCCAGTAGCCGCGGAACTTGTAGCCGTGGACCTTGTACTGCTCGCGCATCAGCATCGGGATGATGTCCCGGCCGAATTCGTAGGAGTCGCTCGCCTGGTTCTTCTTGAGCGCGTCGCAAAGCACGTTCGGCCGGAAGCAGAGCACGGTGAGCGAGGCCCAGTTGCTCTTCGGCTCGGCTGGCTTCTCCTCGTAGGAGAGCATGCGGCCGCCCTCTTCGCTGTCGTCGGCGATCTCGGCCACGCCGAAGCGCGAGGCCGACTCGCGGGGCACCTCGATGAAGGCGGCGGTGAGGTCGGCGTCCTGCTCGGTGTGGTAGCGGATCATCTTGCGGTAATCCATCTGGTAGATGTGGTCGCCGGAGAGGATGAGGATCACCGAGGGGCCGTAGTAGCGGATGTAGTCCAGGTTCTGGTAGACGGCGTCGGCCGAGCCGCGGTACCAGTGGGGGTTTTCGTAGTCCTTGAACGGCGGCAGGATGGAGATGCCGCGGTTGCGGCCGATCATGTCCCAGGCCGCGCCGGTGCCGATGTGGTTGATGAGCGAGTAGGACCGGTACTGGCTGAGGATGGCGATGCGTTCGATGCCGGAGTGGAGGAGGTTGGAGAGGGGGAAATCGATCACCCGGGCGAAACCGCCGAAGGGAACGGCGGATTTGGGCCGGTAGTGGGTGAGGACGCCCAACTCGTCGACACGGCCACCAGCGAGGATCATTGCCAATGTGGAGGGTCTGTACATAGGGCCACCGTGCAGAGGGTTTGTTCAGGGCCCGAACGGGAACAGTCTCCTCGGTGCGGGACGCTGAGGATGAAATACATTCTTAATTACATAATATTGCATAAACTGTTGGTGCCGCAAGCACTATCTGCGCGGCTCGGGTCCGGCGGCGGGCAGGGGCGCGGCAAGGGAGGGAGGGGCGGGCGGGCCGCTACTTGTCGTGCTTGGTGACGAGGCGGATGAGGGTCTTGGTGGAGATTTCCTGGTTCTCCCGCAGGGGCAGGTTCTTCAGCGGCACCTCGGCGCGTGCGGCCTCCTTGTGGCCGCCGGCCGGACCGTAGGCGCCGAACGAACTCTTGGCCAGTTTGCCGGCGTTCTTGCGGTAACCGTCGCAGCGAAAGATGACCACCATCTTCTCGCCGTGGATGCCGGAGACGATCACCCAGTCGAAGCCTTCGACCCGGTTGAAGAAGTCGGCGATGATCACCAGGATGTCGGGCGTGCTGACGCGGCCGAGGTGGACGTAGGCGCGCTGCTTGCTCGTCTTCACCTCGTTGAGGGCGATGCGGAAGTAGCGGAGTTCGGAGCGGCGCAGCTCGGTGAGTTCGAACTTGCGCACCAGGTTGAGGTTGGCGATGTTGAACAGGTAGCGGAAGCAGTTGCCGTCGGCCACCTGCATGTTCTGCTTCTGGAAGTTCTGGGTGTCGACCTTGACCCCGTAGAACAGGGCGGTTGCCAGGGCGACCGAGGGCTTGATGTTGGCGGCGCGCAGGTATTCGAGCATCATCGAGCTGACCGCCCCGTACTCGGGCCGGATGTCGATGAAATCGGCGTCCCAGCCGGTGGTCACCGGGTGGTGGTCGATGACCGCGTTGAAGGTCATCTTCTCGAAGCAGGCCAGGTGGTTGGGTTGCGAATCGACCAGTACCTTCTTGGTGAATTCCTTGACCGGCAGGGTGTGCAGCCGCTCGATGGGAATCTTCAGCCGCTCCACCATGGTGATATTGTTGAGCCGGCGGATCTCGTTGGGGTAACCGATGGTCACGCTCTGCACGCGGTAGCTGAGCAGCCGCTTGAGGGCCATGGCCGAGGCGATGGCGTCGGGGTCGGCGTTGATGACGATGAGGACCGTGTCGGTGCGCTCGAACAGGGACCACAACCCGTTGAGCCGCGCCTGGGCGGAGTTCTTGCTGGCGCTGCGGGTTATGTTGTTGTCCGCGATTTTTTCAAGTCGTTTCTGCATGGGCAAAAGGTCCCGCGAATAAACACCGCCAAGTGCATGAGGCGAACGTCAGGCCGGGGACTCTGCCGCCCGAGCGGCCGGCTCCCGGCAGGCTGGATGGGGTCGCGCCCCGTGCCTTGCCTGCCCGGACAGGGAGTTCCCTCTGCCGCCGCCGGGATGAAGAACGCCGGTCGGCAGGAGGCGGCAATCTTACCACAGGGGGGAAACGAAGTGCAAGCGGTGTCTTGGCCGGCCGGGTCGGCGAAAACCGCGTGCACACCAGCCGGAAACGACTGCCGGACAAGGGCCGGCAGGGGGAATCCGGCCCGCCCCGGCCGGTCCCGCCGGGCGGAGCGGTGGGACATGGTAGTGCTTGACCAAACGGACGGCAGCGGTTAGTAAGGGCAGAAGGTTCCGTTCTTCGGGCCACGCCGCCGATGCCATTTCCAACCTGCGCCGACGGTTTTCCCCCTCCCTTTCCGCCGATAGACTCCGTGATACTTCTCCACAGCTACATCCTTCGCAATTTCATCCGCAATCTCGGGATGATCATGGTCAGCTTCATCACCATCTACCTGCTCATCGACTTTTTCGAGAAGATCGAC
>JAGODN010000244.1 GCA_017998195.1 Desulfobulbus sp.
GGAACGAACGGGGGCTGGAGTGGACCGAGCTGTTCACCGACACCCTGGTGCTCGTGGCTCGGCCGGACCACCCGCTGGCCGGCCGCGGGCCGGTGTCGCTCGACGACCTGTGCGGCCAGGACTTCGTCTGCCGCGAACCCGGTTCGGGCACGCGCAAGGTGATCGGCGCCCTGCTCGAGGCGGCCGGCCGCCGCGAGACCGACCTGCGCCGGGTGGCCCTGTTCGGCGGCAACGAGGCGGTGCGCGAGGCGGTCAAGGCCGGGGTGGGCGTGTCCGTGCTGTCGCGCCGGTCGGTGGCCGCGGACCTGAGCGCGGGCGCGCTGGTCGAGATCCCCCTGCAGGGTGTTTCCGGCGAGCGGCCCTTCTACCTGCTGTGCCGCAGAAACCGCCAGCTGCCACCATCGGCCGCGGCCCTGGCCGAGCACCTGCTCGCGGCCGCCACCCGCGACCACGGCCCGCCCCCGGCCTGATGCCCCAGTCCCGACCGCTTTCCTCCGCCCGCCCGCCGGCGCATCCTTCCTGCCGCTCCCCTGGCCGACCGGCCACCCTGTCCCGCCCGTTCCGTGATCATCCCGCCCGGTGCGGGCGCGGTTCCCATCGAAATCAGCGATTTGAACCGTTTCAATATCGAGATTACCTATTTGACGTATCGATCCCTGTCGGGATACGTTCCGGCCCGTGGGCGCTGTCCGCACCAGCCGCGCGCCCTGTATCCGCCCACTCAGGGGAGGTCGATCCAGCCGTCATGCACCTGCTTTTCGCCTGTCCGCCCACCGGCCGGACCTTCACCAGCGACCGGTATCGCATCACCAACAACCGGGGCGTGCGCACCGGGCCGGACGGCCGGCGGGTGCTGGAGGCGCAGGTCGAGCTGACCGACCCCTGTCCGTGGTGCGGCCTGAGCCACATCTACCGAGCCGCCGACCTGCCCTGCCCGACCTCCGGCAGGCTCGGCGACCAACCTTCACAACCCAGGGAGTAATCGATCATGCAGGGAAAAAACGTCTTTGCCACCAGGTGGGGCATCATCGCGGTGGGCGCGGTCATCGGCGTGCTCGCCGCCGTGCTGCAGAAACTCGGCAACCCGGCCAACATGGGCATCTGCGTGGCCTGTTTCGAACGCGACATGGCCGGCGCGCTCGGCCTGCACCGGGCCGAGGTGGTCCAGTACCTGCGGCCCGAGATCATCGGCTTCGTGCTCGGCTCGCTGGTCGCGGCCCTGATGACCGGCGAGTTCCGGCCGCGGGCCGGCTCGTCGCCGATCCTCCGCTTCGTGCTCGGCATGTTCGCCATGATCGGCGCGCTGGTCTTTCTCGGCTGTCCCTGGCGGGCGGCCCTGCGGCTCGCCGGCGGCGACGGCAACGCCCTGCTCGGCCTGGCCGGCCTGACCTGCGGCATTTGGATCGGCACCCTGTTCCTGAAAAACGGCTACACCCTGGGCCGCACCCAGCCCGCCCGGGCGGCCGCGGGCCTGACCCTGCCCATCGCCATGCTCGGCCTGCTCGGCCTGATGTTCCTCTGGCCGCAGGTCCAGGGGCAACCGCAGAGCGGCGGACTGTTCTACAGCCTCAAGGGGCCGGGCTCGATGCACGCGCCGCTTTTCATCTCGCTGGCCATCGGCCTGGGCATCGGTTTCCTCGCCCAGCGCAGCCGCTTCTGCACCATGGGCGCCATCCGCGACGGCCTGCTGTTCGGCCACGTCCACCTGCTCAGCGGCCTGGTCAGCCTGATCGTGTTCGCCTTTGCCGCCAACCTGGTGCTCGGCCAGTTCCACCCCGGGTTCACCGGCCAGCCGGTGGCCCACACGCAGCATGTCTGGAACTTCGCCGGCATGACCCTGGCCGGGCTGGCCTTTGCCCTGGCCGGCGGCTGTCCGGGCCGGCAGCTCTTTCTCGCCGGCGAGGGCGACGGCGACGCGGCCGTGTTCGTCGTCGGCATGATCGTCGGCGCGGCTTTTGCCCACAATTTCGGCCTGGCCAGTTCGCCCGCGGGCGTCGGTCCCCGCGGTATCGCCGCGGTGGCGGTGGGCCTGGCGGTCTGTTTGGCCATCGGCCTGTCCATGCGCATGCGCCGTGCCTGAAGCGCGAATCTCGGGAGGATTGACAATGACGACAACAGTGGATGCCCGGGGCCTGAGCTGCCCCCAGCCGGTGATCATGGCCCTGGATGCGATCAAAAGCGGGGCCGAGGGAACGCTCGTGGTCCTGGTGGACACCGAGACCTCGAAGGAGAACGTCAGCCGCGCCGCCACCAGCCAGGGCTGGCGGGTGGACGCGGTCAGCGAGGCGGAGGGCGGCTTTCGCCTCGAGCTGGTGCGGGGGTGAACGGGTGTTCGCCTGGTTGAAGCGCGGGCGGAAATCGCCACCCGCGGCGGAGGCGGCCCGGGTCGGTCGCGGCCTCATGGTCTTCGAACAGACCGGCGAGGTGATCCGCGCCGAGAACCTGCTGCGCGGCGAGGGCTGGCCGGTGCGGGTGATGGGTCCGCCGCCGGAGATCCGCACCGGCTGCGACCTGGTGATCGAGTTCCCGCTCATCGAGGAACTCCACCTGGTGCGCGCCCTGACCGCGGCCGGTATCGCCCCCCTGCAGGTGGTGCCGGTGAGCGGGCCGCTGCTTGCCCCGGTGGACCTGTACCAGACCACGGATTTCGGCGACCACCTGATGGTGCGCGCCGCCAACATGAAGATCACCGTGGCCAAAGGGGACCTTCGCATCGTCAACGTTTCCGGCGGCGGCTGCCCGGACGTGCCCTGGCTGGCGAGCCAGCTGGTGGGGTGCACCCTGGATACGGCCCCGAACCCGCGCGGCATCGGCCACACCCTGTGCGGCTACGCCCTGGCGCTGGCCTTCGAGGAGATGCGGCGGCAATGCTCGGCATAGTCGGCACGGTCCCGGATGCGGACCTGGGACTTCTCCACGGGCCGGCCCGCCTGGAGGGCGGCCGGGTGACCGTGGCCGGCCGTGAGCTGGACGTGCAACGCGGCACCCCGGCCCTGCTCGCCGCGGCCCTGCAGGTCGCGGCCCACCTGGGCCGGCCGGAGATCCACGCCTCCCTCGCCGGCGACACCGGCCGGGGTGACGGCAGCCGCCACCTGTACGACTGGCTGTGCCGGCACCTGCCGGACTGCATCTGCTCGGTGCTCGTTTTCCACTACCTGCAGCCGGACGTGGACTGGCACGGCCGGGTGCTGCTCGCCATCGAACAAATGACCCGGCCGCCGATACTCATCGCCGACGCCGGGTTCATGTACGCGGCCAAGATGAGCGGCCAGGCCGGCCGCTACGACTGCTTCACCCCGGACCTGGGCGAACTGGCCTTTCTCGCCGACGAACAGGCTCCGCACCCCTTCTACACCCGCGGCTTTATTCTCCACGAGAGCAACCGGGCGGACGACCTGATCGAGCGGGCCTACCGCCACGACAACGCCGCCATCCACCTGCTGGTCAAGGGCGCCACCGACGCCATCGTCGCCCGCGGCCGGGTGGTGGACCGCGTTGATGCGCCCTCGACCCCGGCCATGGAAGCCATCGGCGGCACAGGCGACACCCTCACCGGCCTGCTCGCCGCCCTGTGCGCGGCCTGCCATGATCTCGTGCCGGCGGCCTCGCTGGCGGCCCGTGCCAACCGCTTGTGCGGCGCCCTGGCCCGGCCCACGCCGGCCTCGCCGGTGAGCGAGCTGATCGCGGCCATCCCCCGCGCCCTCGCGGACCTGGGTCTGCCGGCAACCCCGGCCTGACCGCCCCCTTCCCTCGAAAAAACCGCCGTTAAACGGCTGCTCAGGCCACGGCCCGGACCCGCGCCTGCAGGTCGATCATCGTTGCCTGCTGTGCCACGGCCAGCAGACCGGCCGCGTCCACCGGTCGGCCGTCCAGCACCAGCGCGGTGGGCGGCTGGAACAGGTCCGGCCGCCGGCCGGCGAACTCGGCCAGGGCCTGGCCGCTCACCCGGATGCCGCGTTCCAGCAGGTCGAACACCCGGTCCGCGGCAATGGAGTTGAAGAGTTTCAGGGTGATGTGGCCCGGGCCGTCGTCACCGATGCACGCATCGCTCGCGGTGCGGCTGCGCAGGCTGCCGTGCGGCCCCTCGCGGCGGAAGATCGCTCCGGCCAGGCCGGGCATGGCTGCGCTCAGGGCCAGGGTGCCGCCGCAGCCGAGCGGCCGGTCCAGTGTGTCGGCGGCGCTGCCGTTGATGAAGATGGTCTGCACCGTGCCCTCGATGTAGCCGGCGGTAAACCCGGGCAGGGCGAGCAGGAAGGGACGGATCTGTACCGGGCCCGGAATCGGGCAGAGAATGCCGTGCTGGAGCAGGGCGGCAAAGCCGGGAACAGCCGCATCGGGCAGGTCAAGGG
>JAGODN010000245.1 GCA_017998195.1 Desulfobulbus sp.
GATTTCACCACCTCCGCAACCGTGTACGGCTCGAACTCGATCAACCGGGTCTCGCTCCACCTCGGTGAGTACGAGGAGATGAAAAAACTGAGTTTCGATCCCTATGTCGCCTTCCGGAACGGCTATTTCCAATTGCGCGAAAAGAAGCGCGACCATCTCGAGTAAACCGCGGTTCATCGCCACAAACCCCGGCAGCGGCCGGGACGAGAGGAGTGTCATGCTGTCCAGAAAATTGTCGGTCTTTTGCGTTGTTACTGCCTGTCTCGTTGTTCTCGGTCTGGGGCTCACCCCGCCCGCCGCCTCCGCGACCCCTGATCCCACGGAACAACTCCGTCCCTTTCTCAAGAAGGTGACCGATACCCTGGCCGATCCGGGGCTGAAAACCATCCCGAAGAAAGACCAGGCTGAACGGCTGGTGGGCGTCGTCCGCGAACGGTTTGATTTCCGGGAGATGTCCAAGCGGGTGCTCGGCCAGCAATGGCGCAAGCTCGATGCCCCGCAGCAGGCCCGGTTCGAGGATTTGTTCACCGACCTGCTGCAGTACGCCTATGTGGGCAAGATCGAGGAATACTCGGGCCAGACGGTGGAGTTCGTCCAGCAGCGCATCAAGGCCAACCGGGCCGAGGTGCAGACTCTGCTGGTGGACAAGGACAAATCCATCCCGGTTTCCTACATCATGCTCCTCCATGGGCAGGACTGGATGGCCTACGATATCGTCGTCGAGGGGGTCAGCCTGGTTCGCAACTACATGGAGCAGTTCAGCGAAATTCTCCGGAAAGACGGCTATCCCGGTCTGCTCAAGCAGATCGAGGAAAAGGTCCGGCAGTTCGAGCAGGAAACCAAGCGGACCTGACCGTCGTCGTCCTTTCCGGGACCGCCCGCATCGATGCGGGCGGTCCCTTCCTGCCTGTCCGTCCGTTCGCCAGCGGCGGAACACTTTTCCATTTTTCCAGGAATTGCCTCCCTCGCAGTGCGTTTCCCCTTTCCTGTTCACTTTTCGCTGGCAAGTTTTTTTTAAATTTAGTATAAATTTTATTTTTTGGTAATTTTTATATTTTTACGGGGCTGGGGCGAACATGCGGGTCCGGTTCAACGAAATTTCCCCGCACGGCAGTCGGTATGAACTGCGGGAAATAGAAGGGCTCGAGGACCAGCAGGACTTCAGGCTCAACGGGCCGGCGAGTGCCGTGTGCACCCTGACCCGCAAGGACGGCGACAAGGTCGCGTTGCGGGGCAGTCTGCGGGCTCGTCTCGTGCTCACCTGTGACCGTTGCCTCGGCGAGTACGACTTTGCCGTGGAGACGGAGATGCAGGTGCTGCTCGAGACTCTCTCGGGCGAGCCCTGGCACCTGAAGGAACTGGAGTGCGACAGCGCTGACCTGGACAGCATCCTGCTCGACGAACCGGTTGTCGATCTCGACGACCTGCTCCGGCAGCAGCTGTATCTGTCCCTTCCCGTGAAAAATCTCTGCGCGGAAGAGTGCAGGGGGCTCTGTCCCGGGTGCGGCGCCAATCTGAACCAGGCGGATTGCACCTGCGGGGCAGGAGAGGACCGGTCACCGTTCGCGGTGCTCAGGCAGTTGCAGGCAACCAGAAAAAAACAATAGTCCCTCCTGGGAACCGCCGGCCGGCGGTTCCGGGGACCTGACGGAGGTGGATCATGGCCTTACCCAAGAGAAGACATTCCCATTCGCGGACCAGGCAGCGCCGGGCTCACGACTTTCTGACCAAACCGAGCGTCGGCCAGTGCCCCGAGTGCGGCGAGCCCAAGATGCGGCACCAGTTGTGCGGCGGTTGCGGCATGTACAAGGGCCGGTCCGTTCTCCAGCTCGAGGAGCAGCTCGGCTAAGCCGACACCGCCGTGAGGATTGCCCTTGATGCCATGGGCGGCGACCGCGGGGCCGAAATGGCCGTCCACGGTGCAATCGCCGCTGTCCGGGAGAGAGAGGATCTGCAGGTCATCCTCATCGGCCCCAGCGACCATCTCGAACAGCAGT
The DNA here is from genome assembly GCA_017998195.1 of Desulfobulbus sp. Classification (GTDB taxonomy): domain Bacteria; phylum Desulfobacterota; class Desulfobulbia; order Desulfobulbales; family Desulfobulbaceae; genus Desulfobulbus. The sequence continues at coordinate 1,998 of JAGODN010000245.1, forward strand.
TGGCTCAATGCGGCTGCGGCGTCCGGGAGCGGGATCGTCTTTCCGTACACCACGCCACCGAGGTCATCACCATGGATGATTCTCCGGTGGACGCGGTGCGCAAAAAAAAGGAAGCCACCATCATGGTGGGTTTCGACCTGGTGAAAAAGGGACAGGCGGACGCAGTGGTGTCCGCCGGTAATTCCGGTGCCACCATGGCCGCGGCGGTCCGCAAGCTCGGTCGCCTGCCGGGAATTTCCCGGCCGGGCATCGCCAGCTTCTTCCCGACCCTGAAGAACCCGGTGATGCTCATGGACATCGGCGCCAACGTCGACTGCCGGCCCCAGCATCTCTACCAGTTCGCGGTCATGGCCTCCTCCTGCTCGCGCCTGCTGCTCGACATTGAAAGACCCCGCATCGGCCTGCTCAGCATCGGCGAGGAGACGGGCAAGGGCAATGCCCTGGTCAAGGAGACCTATGAGCTGCTCAAGCAGAGCCCGCTCAATTTCATCGGCAATGTCGAGGGACGCGATGTCTACCGGGGTGATGTCGATGTCATTGTCTGCGACGGCTTTGTCGGCAATATCTCGCTGAAAATCAGCGAGGGGCTCGCCGAGGCGGCCATGCAGATGCTGAAGAAGGAGATCATGAAAACCTGGCGGGCCAAGCTGGGCTACCTGCTCATCCGGGGCGCCTTTGCCGCCTTCAAGAAACGGGTCGACTATGCCGAATACGGCGGCGCGCCGCTGCTCGGCATCAACGGCACCGGCATCGTCTGCCACGGAGCCTCGGACGGCGTCGCCCTGTGCAATGCCGTCAAGCTGGCGGCGGACATGGTGCACAACCAGGTCAACGCGGCCATTGTCCGCACCCTGGGTGAGTTCACCGCCTGAGGGCGGCAGGCTATGACCAGGGCCATCATTCTGGGCACAGGCTCCTGCCTGCCGCAGCGGACGCTTGCCAACGCCGATCTCGAACGGATCGTCGATACCTCGGACGAGTGGATCACCTCGCGCACCGGTATCCGCTTCCGCCGGGTCGCCGGCGCCGGTGAGCAGAACTATCAACTGGCGGCCAAGGCCGGTCGCCGGGCGCTGGCCATCACCGGTATCGATCCGGAAGAACTGGATCTGATCGTTGTCGCCACCATCTCGCCGCACATGATCATGCCGTCCACCGCCTGTTTCGTCCAGGCGGAACTCGGCGCGGTCAACGCCTTTGCCTACGACATCAACGCCGCCTGCGCCGGCTTCACCTACGGCCTGGACCTGGCCAGCAACTATATCAAGAACCGGCCGGAGATGAAGGTGCTGGTCATCGGTTCGGAAACCCTTTCCGCCCGGGTCAACTGGCAGGACCGAAACACCTGCGTGCTCTTCGGCGATGGCGCCGGCGCGGCGCTGCTCACCGGCAGCAGCGACGGCAGTGGAATCCTCGGCAGCAACCTGCACTCCGACGGCCGCCTGTGGCACCTGCTCTCCATGGACAGCCCGGAGAGCCTCAATCCCGACCTGCGCACCAAGGAGTGGCAGGGGCCCTTCATCCAGATGAACGGCGCCGACATCTTCAAGCACGCCGTGCGGCTGATGGAGGATTCGGTGGTGACCCTGCTGCGCCGGCACAACCTGACCATCGCGGAGGTCGGCCTGATGATCCCGCACCAGGCGAACATCCGCATCCTCAAAAACCTCAAAGAAAGACTGGGGATTGCCGAGGAGCGACTGTTCATCAATCTCGACAAGTACGGGAACACCTCCGCGGCGAGCATACCCATCGCCCTGGACGAGGCCCACAGGCAGGGGCGACTGCGACGGGGCGATATCGTTTTGTTGTGTACTTTCGGCGGCGGACTCACCTGGGGTTCCCTGCTCATGCGCTGGTAAGAGACCAAGGAGAGAAGTGTGGATTATTTCTTTACTGAACAACAGCAGATGATCATCGACACCGCCCGGGAGATCACCAACGAAAAGATCATTCCGGTGCGGGCCGAGCTTGACGAGAAGAACCAGTTCCCCCGGGAAATCCTGCAGGATATCGCCAAGGCCGATCTGTTCAGTATCTTTGTCCCGGAGGAGTACGGCGGCCTCGGCGGCGGCTGTTACGAGATCGTGCTGGCCCTGGAGGAACTGGCTCGGGGCTGCGTGGGCGTGGCCACCAGTTTCGCGGCCAGCGCGCTCGGTATCTTCCCGGTGCTGTTCGCCGGCAGCGAGGAGCAGAAACAGCACTACCTCCCGGACATTGCCAGCGGCGCCCGCTGGGCGGCCTTCGGCCTGACCGAGGCCAACGCCGGCAGCGATGCCTCCGGCATCCGCACCACCGCGGTGCTGGATGGCGACGAATGGGTGCTCAACGGCACCAAGCAATGGATCAC
>JAGODN010000246.1 GCA_017998195.1 Desulfobulbus sp.
ATCGGCGACACGGCCTTCACCGACCCGGCGGCCAACCTCGTCGACACCATCGGCCGCGAGGTCATCTGGGCCTGCACCACCTGCCGCGCCTGCCAGGACATCTGCCCGGCCTCCATCGAACACATCGACAAGATCATCGAGCTGCGCCGCAACCTGGTGCTCATGGAGGGCGAGTTCCCCGGCGAGGAGGTGATGACCGCCATGGAGCAGACCGAGGTGAACGGCAACCCCCTGGGCATGGGCTACGCCTCGCGCGGCGACTGGGCCGAGGAGCTGGGCGTCAAGCCGCTGGCCGAAGACCCGGAGGTGGACGTGCTCTACTTCGTCGGCTGCTACGCCTCCTTCGACAAGCGCAACATCGCCGTGGCGCGGAGCTTCGTCAAGCTCTGCCAGGCCGCGGGCGTGAAGGTCGGCATCCTCGGCAAGGAGGAGAAATGCTGCGGCGAGCCCATGCGCAAGATGGGCAACGAATACCTCTACCAGACCATGGCCATGGAAACGGTGGAGGTGATCAAGGGGTACGGCGTGAAAAAGATCGTCACCACCTGCCCGCACTGCTTCAACACCCTGAACAAGGATTACCGTGATTTCGAATTCGACCTTGAGGTGGAGCCGCACACGGTCTTCCTCGACCGGCTGATGGGCGAGGGCCGCCTCAAGGTCCGGGCCGAATCCTTTGCCTGCACCTATCACGACAGCTGCTACCTGGGCCGGCACAACGGCATCTACGAGCCGCCGCGCAACCTGATCCGCGCCGCGGGCGGCCAAATCACCGAAATGGCGAAGAACCGGGACCAGGCCTTTTGCTGCAGCGCCGGCGGCGGCCGCATCATGGCCGAGGAAAAGATCGGCGAGCGCATCAACATCAAGCGGGTGCGCATGGCGGTGGCGACGAACGCGGACCAGCTGCTCTCCAACTGCCCCTTCTGCCTGACCATGTTCGAGGACGGGGTCAAGGGGGCCGACGTCGAGGAAAAATTGCGGCCCCGGGATATTGCCGAAGTACTGGCCGATCGGTTATAGAAAGCGGCTGGAGAACGTACCGCACAGACCAACAACCTTCACCTGGCCTCACGGCTGGAGGGCGCGATGAACATACTGATCTGCATCAAGCAGGTTCCGGACATGGAATCGAAATTCAAGATCAACGCTGACAAGACCTGGTACGACCGGGCCGACCTCGCCTGGCGGATGAACGAGTACGACGAGTACGCGGTCGAACAGGCGGTGCGCCTCAAGGAGCAGGTGGGCAGCGCCGACCTGACCGTGCTCTGCATCGGCCCGGACCAGGTGAAGGAGACCATGAAAAAGGCCCTGGCCATGGGCTGCGACCGGGGCGTGCACATCGCCGACAACGACGCCCACCAGCGCGAGCCGCTGGTCATCGCCGGAATGATCGCCAACTTCGCCAGGGACAAGAACTTCGATCTCATCTTCACCGGCATGCAGTCCCAGGACCGGGGCAGCGGCCAGGTGGGCGTGATGGTGGCCGAACTGCTGGGCATGGACGCGGTGACCACCATCGTCGACTTCGCCTACGACAACGGCACGGTCAACGTCAAACGCGAACTCGAGGGCGGCACCAAGTCCCTGGTTTCTGCCGCCACGCCGCTGGTGCTTACCTGCCAGCTGGGCCTGAACACGCCGCGCTACCCGACCCTGCCCAACATCATGAAGGCCAAGAAAAAGGAGCTGCTCACCATCGCCCCTGACCTGGGCGGGGTCACCGCCGGCCAGGAGACGGCGGCCTGCTTCTTCCCGGAGAAAAAGGGCGGTGGCCTGGTGCTGGAGGGCGATGCGCCCGAACTGGCCGACAAGCTGATCCAGCTGCTCAAAGAAAAGACCGGCGTGCTCGCCTAGGAGAGACTCATGAAGACCTTACTTGTGGCGGAATTCCGCGAAGGGAAACTCCGCGCCGAATACACCCAGCTGCTCGCCTTTGCCCGCGAATCGCAGGCCGAGGCGGCCATGTTCCTGGTGGGCAGCGCTGCCGACCTGCCGAAATTCGACGGCACCCTCTACCTGGCCGAGGCGGATAAACACGGCGAGTACAGCCCGGCGGTGCACAAGCAGCTGCTGCTCGACGTGATCGCCAGGGAAAAGCCCGAGCAGGTGGTGTTCCTCCACTCCTCCTACGGCTGGGACCTGGCCCCGCGGGTCGCGGTGGCCCTCAAGGCCGCCCAGGTGTCCGAGGTGATCGGTGTCGATGGCGGCCTGCCGGTGGTGCCGGTGTGCAACGCCAAGCTGCCCCGCACCATCAAGGCCGCCACGGCCACCACCGTGCTCACCCTCCAGGCCGGGGCCTTCGGCCTGGATGACGAACCGGCGGGCACTCCGACCGTGATCACGGTGGACACCGATGCCGCCGGCAAGGTGCGGTGCACCGGCTACGAGGCCGCCAAGATCGAGGGTGTGGACCTGACCAAGGCCAACATCATCGTCAGCGCCGGTCGCGGCGTGGGCAAGCCGGAGAACGTGGCCATGGTCCAGGCCCTGGCCAAGGCCCTGGGCGGCGAATACGGCGCCAGCCGGCCGGTGGTCGATGCCGGCTGGGTGGAGCACAGCCGCCAGGTGGGCACCACCGGCAGCACGGTCACCCCCAAGCTCTACGTGGCCTGCGGCATCTCCGGCGCCATCCAGCACCTGGCCGGCATGAAGAAGGCGGATTTCATCGTGGCCATCAATACCGACCGCGACGCCCCCATCGGCGAGGTGGCCAACGTGCTCGTGGTCGCCGATCTCAAGCAGTTCCTGCCGATCCTCACCGAGAAACTGCAGAACCGCTGAACCCCGCGCTCTCCCCGCCCGCGGATGACCGCGGGCCTGGTCGCTCCTTGCACCGGGCAGGATGCCATTGCGCAGCCTGCCCGTTTTTTTTGGTTCCGCGCCCGCCCTTGCCGGGCTCCAGTCGATCACTCAGAACAGTCGGGCCCCGGGCTGGACAGGTTTGTCCGGCACGCACAGCACCACCTCGCCGTTGTCGTCGGGAAAACCGGTGATCAGGCAGCCGGAGCAGAGCGGCCCGATCCGTTTCTCCGGCAGGTTGACCACCCCCACCACCAGCCGGCCGACCAACTCCTCCGGCCGGTAGCGTCCGGTGATTTGCGCGCTCGAGGTGCGCTCACCGATCTCCGGCCCGAAGTCGACCCGCAGCACGTAGGCGGGTTTGCGGGCAGCGGCAAAGACCTCGGCGCTGACGATCCGGCCGACCCGGATGTCCACCCGGACAAAATCCTGCCAACGAATCGTTTCCATCTCTTCATTCCTCCTGTGTTCGGCAGGGCCGGACGTGTGGGCTCCAGGCCCAGATCCTGGTTGATGAGCATGCCCCGGACCCGACCCGGCGGAAAAGCTTTTTCCGTGATCGTCCAGGTGTTGCCCAGCCGGTCCGGGCCTGCGCAGTCCTGGCAGTGGGCGGTGGGCGCACAGGGCGTGCGGAAGCCGGGGTGACGGAGCGCGTTGCGCGGGGCGGATGGCTCCTGATCCACTCTTTGGCCGTGGCCAGATCGTGGGCCAGCTCGTTGCGGCCCACGGTGAGGAGCACATGCCACGGGCCGCAGGTGAGGCCGGCCAGCCGGTTGCCCACCAGGTCCAGGCTGACCAACTGCCCTTTTTCGGTGATGCATTGGCGCCGGTGAAGAACAGGTCCGCCGGCAGGGCCTGTCGCCAGCGGTCCAGGCGCAGTTGCCAGTAGCTGTGTTCGGCGGTGCGCCTGCGCCTCCTCCTGTTTCCGGCCCGATGGCGGCCGGGTCAGAAAAAAGGCCGCGTCCCCGGGCAGGACGCGGCCGTTTGACCACACGAGCGGGGCCGGAGATCAGTCCTCGACCACCTCGATGCCCTCGAGTTTCCAGTCCTCGGTGCGCGCCGGCCGGGCCCAGGTCCATTTCTCGACGAACTTGACCGGCTCGGTCATGCTGCCGGAAACGAGTGCGCCGGTCTTCTCGTCCACGGTGTAGTCGAGCAGGTTGGCGGTGAACTGGACGGTGACGAAATCCTCGTCGTTGTCGCTGCCCGCGGCGACGATCTCCACCTTGCGCACGGCAATGCTTTCCAGCTTACTGATGTGGCCCTGCTCCTTCATGCGCGCAAACTCCTGGGCATACTCGGCGGCCAACTGGTCACCCAGCAGGTGCCGGTAGGAAGTGAGGTCGCGACGCATCCAGCCCGCCTGGATCTTGAAAAACACATCCGAGGCCACCTCCAGGCAATATTTCTCGTCAAAGCCCGGGTCGGTCGTGCGGATTTCCGCCAGTCCGGCCTGGAGCGGGTCCGTGTCCCGGATCGGCGGCACGACCGGCGCCTGGCTGGTCCCGAAGGTGCTGCCGCCGGACT
>JAGODN010000247.1 GCA_017998195.1 Desulfobulbus sp.
GTTCGGGCTGGGTCGGGGTCCAGGTGTGCACCGGCCGCTCGTCGCTCTGGCCCTCGCTGCCCACCAGCAGCTGGCACTTGAGCGGCCCGTTGAACAGCCGGTGGCGCTGGGTCCAGGTCATGCCGGCCATATCCGCCAGGTCCGGGTTGGCGGTGAAAAAGCCGAGCGTCCAGCCCGGGAAGCGGGCGCGGAAGGTACGGCCGAGACAGCGGTACAGGTACTTGACCGCCTCCTTCTCCGACAGCCGCTCGCCGTAGGGCGGGTTGGTGAGCACGCAGCCGCGCTCGCCGGGACACTCCAGCCGGGCCAGCTGCCGCTGGCGGATGTCGATCATCTCGCGCAGGCCGGCGGCGATCACGTTCTTGCGCGCCTGGGCGACCACTTTTGGGTCGGCGTCGTAGCCGATGAACTGCGGCCAGGGCTCGGGCAGGCCGCGCTCCTCGCGCTGCAGGGCCTCGGCGGTGAGCCGCTCCCACAGCTGCGGGTCGTGCTTGTGCCAGGCCATGAAGCCGAACTTCTTGCGCAGCAGGCCCGGGGCCGAGTCGCTGAGCATGAGCGCCGCCTCGATGAGCAGGGTGCCGCTGCCGCACATCGGGTCGAGCAGGATGGGCTCCTCCGCGGCCCGCTCGGGCCAGCCGGACAGGCGGACAATGGCCGCGGCCAGGGTCTCCTTGAGCGGCGCCTCGCCGGCGCCGGTGCGGTAGCCGCGGCGGTGCAGGCTGTCGCCGGACAGGTCCAGGGCGAGCGAGGCGCCGGTGCCCTCGACGTGCAGGTTGATGCGGATGTCCGGGTTGAAGGCGTCCACGTTCGGCCGCTTGCCGAAGCGCTTGCGGAACTGGTCGGCGATGGCGTCCTTGACCCGCAGGGCCGCGAACTGGCTGTGGTTGATGGCCGCGTTGACCAGGGTGGCGTGCACCGCGAAGGTCGATTTCCAGTGGAAATGGTCGTCCCACAGGGTTTCGCCGCAGCGGGTGTAGAGGGTGTCCGTGTCCGGTGCGTCGAAGCGGGCCAGTTCAAGGAGGATGCGCGAGGCGAAGCGCGACCAGAGACAGGCCCGGTAGCCGCTCTCCAGGCTGCCGGTCCAGTGGACCGCGCCGAAGCCGCTTTCGATCTCCTCGCCGCCGAACCCGGTCACCTCCTCGGCGACCAGCGGCTCCAGGCCGGCGCCGCAGGTGGCGGTGAAACGCAGGGGATCTTTCTTCTTTTTTCTTCGCGAGACAGTGGCGGGACGCAGGGGGAACATGGGCGACGGGTACCTGGACGGGGGCTGGTGAAAACGGACCGGAACGTGGCGAAACGGCGGGATGGACGACCGCGCCGGCAGGGGTTTACGCCCCGGCCGAAGCGGCTCGCACCATAGTCGGTCTCCGGCGCCTTGGCAACAGGAACGCGCCCGGGCGGACGCGCTTTCCGGCCCCCGGTCTCAGGGGTTTGCGCGCATGTGGCCGTCGCTCAGGTAGCGCTCGTGCAGGCGGAAGGCCTCAGCCAGGAGGTGCGGCTCGTGGCCGCCCACGGTGCGCACCGCCCGCTTGTAGTAGTCCCACAGCAGGTCGCGGTAGTCCGGGTGGGCGCAGGAGCTGATCACCTGTTCGGCCACCTGGCGCGGGGTGAGCGGCCGGGTGTCCACCAGGCCGTACTCGGTGACGATCACGTCCACCGAGTGCTCGTTGTGGTCCACGTGGGTGACCATGGGCACGATCGCCGAGATGGCGCCGTTTTTGGCCGTGCTCGGGGTGACGATGCAGGAGAGGGCGCCGTTGCGGAGGAAGTCGCCCGAGCCGCCGATGCCGTTCATCAGCTGCGAGCCCATCACGTGGGTGGAGTTGACGTGGCCGTAGATGTCCACCTCGATGGCGGTGTTGATGGCGATCACCCCCAGGCGGCGGATCACCTCGGGCGCGTTGCTGATCTCCACCGGCCGCAGCACGATCTTGTCGCGGTAGCGGTAGAGTTCGTTCAGGAAGCGGGTGCGCGCCTTGTGCGACAGGGTCAGGGCCGAGCCCGAGGCGGCGCGCACCTTGCCCAGGTCGATGAGTTCGAGCACCGAGTCCTGCAGCACCTCGGAGTAGATGTCGATGGTCTGGAACCAGTCGTTGTCGACAAAGCCGGCGAGCACCGCGTTGGCCACGTCGCCCACCCCGGCCTGCCAGGGCAGCCCGGCCGGCAGCCGCCCCTTTTTCGTCTCGTGGCGGACAAAGTCGAGGATGTGGGCGGCGATGCGCCGGGCGGTCTCGTCCGGCTCGGAGAACACGGCGCAGCTGTCCTCGGCCTCGCTCAGGAGGATGCCCACCACCCGGTTCGGGTCCATGTCGATGAACGGCTTGCCGATGCGGTCGCCGGCCCGGTAGATGGGGATGGGCATGCGGTAGGGCGGGTCCTCGGGGATGAAGATGTCGTGGATGCCATATAATTCTTCGGAAAAGGGCGAGATCTCGATGATGATCTTGCGCGCCCGCTGCACGTAGGTGGGGGTGTTGCCCACGGACATGGTCGGGATCAGGCGGCCGTGCTCGTCGATGCCCGCCGCCTCGACCACGGCCACGTCCACCGTGCCCCAGCTGCCGCTGCGCACCTGGGCGGAGAGGGTGGACAGGTGGTCGTCCTTGAAGCGGATCTCGCCCGCGTTGATGCGGGCGCGCATGGTGCGGTCGCTCATGTAGGGCCGCCGCCAGCCGACCAGCCCGGCCCGGGCGAGAATGCCGTCCACCAGCTCGCCGGTGGAGGCGCCGGCGAACAGGTTGACATTGAACTGCTCGCCCGCCTCGGCCCGGCGCACCAGTTCCCGCGGGATGAGCTTGGGATAGCCGGAGGTGAAGCCGGAGATGAACAGGTTGGTGCCGTCGCCGATGTGCTCGGCCGCGGTGCGGGCGTCGGTGATCCTGTCGGCCAGCGGGGCGTAACGGATGCGTGGGTGCATGAGGGGCGGTTCCGGAGTGCATGGGAAAGGCCAGCAGCCGTGGGGCTGCTGGCCGGTTGGGTAGGAATGACGCAATTACGGGGACAGCGGATCTGATTCGGGTGGCGGAGCGGTGCGCACAGGGGGCGAGGCGTGCGACATGGCAGCCCTATGCCTGCAAGAGACGCCGCTGCAGCAGGGTCTGCATGTCACGGCGGCCGTCGGCAATCACCAGCACATAGACTTTTTCAGCCATGACCCGGTAAATGATGCGGTAGGGCTTGAAAAAAATCTCGCGGTACTCGCGCAGCCCGACTGCCAGGAGTTCCTTCGGCCAGGCTCCCCGGCCCGGGTTTTCAGAGAGGCTGGAAAAGGCCTTCTCCAGTTGCTCGAGCACGTACTCCGCCCTGCCCGGCGCGTCGTGCGATTCGATATAGTCGTACAACTCTTCCAGGTCCCGGGACGCATCGTCGGTCAGCAGTACCTGGAAGGTCATCAGCGGCTCGTGCTCCGGTCTCGAAGCCGCCGGATGACATCTCCGGCGGGCTGGACCTTGCCTTCCTCGATCTGCCGGGTGCCGAGTGCGAGCATCTTCAGCAGCGCCATGGTCTCCTGAGTTTGCTCATAACTTTCGATGTCCTGCAGCACGACCTTGGCTTCGCCGTTCTGGGTGATGACCAGCGGTCCACCCTGCACCGACAGGGTGCGCACGATTTCCGCGGCATGGGCCTTCAGGTAGCTGATTGGCTTGATCTGAGTCGATAGCTTCATATCCACCCTCCTTCCAAGACCGAATATAGTCCGAAAACAGGTCTGGTGACAATCTGAAACGCCAAGGGATCGTTGGCAGGCGTCACGGATTGATCCTTTTGGGCCAGTTTTAATAGCTGAAAAGTTCTAGCAAGTGCGGCCTCCAGTTTACCGATAAAAATCTTCGCTCACTCGGTGCTAAACTGTCCCTTCCTGGAGATGCATGGTCGCCACTGCATCGGCAAGAGGGGCAGGTGCAGAATTCAAGCCAGTCCGGGACAATGGCTTGAGCCGGGGCACGCGGGCAAGACCATCCGAACTGGTCGATACGGCGTTGAGAGGCACATGATTCGGCATCAGGAACCGTGTCCAGTGGTCGATTTGAGAGTTTCGGGGGCCGTTCATCCAAGTTAAACCCTCTCGCGCGAATTGCCCTATGGCTCCAGCAGGAGCGGTAACATCGGGATGATAGGGTTCGTTTTCGGCTGAGCATCGGGATCCACCGGGCCCGCGTCGAGTTCGGGGCGCAGCAGAAGCAGCGCCCTGGCCGCGCCCAGGACGGTGTTTGTCGACGTTTCCGGGACATAGGTGAGCGAACTGGCGCCAAAGGTATAGTTGGCCGGTGCAAAGATGAACTGGTCGCTCTGCAGCCAGCCCTTGGGC
>JAGODN010000248.1 GCA_017998195.1 Desulfobulbus sp.
CCGCTTCGGCGGGTTCCGCAAGACCCCCTGTGGCCGGGTGCAGACCCCGACCCTGTCGCTTTTGGTCAAGCGGGAGACCGAGCGGCGCGAGTTCGTGCCCGCCACCTACTGGGAACTGCACGCGGCCTTCGCCTGCGGCCCGGTGGGTTACGAGGGCGTGTGGATCGACCCGGAATTCGCCCGCGACGACGAGCAGGCCCACGGCCGTCGCAACCGCATCTGGGAGGAGGCCCGCGCCGCGGACATCGTCGACCGCTGCCAGGGGCAACCGGCAACGGTGGAGGAGACGAGCAAGAAGTCCACCAAGGGGGCGCCGCCCCTCTACGACCTGACCCTCTTGCAGCGCGAGGCCAACAGCCGCTTCGGCTTTTCCGCCAAGAACACCCTGGCGCTCGCCCAGGCCCTGTACGAGCGGCACAAACTGATCACCTACCCGCGCACCGACAGCCGCTGCCTGCCCGAGGACTACCTGCCCACGGTGGAGCAGGTGGTCGCCCGACAGCGGGACTGGCAGTACGGCCGCTTCGCCGCCGAGGCGCTGGCTAAAAAGTACATCAAAAAAGACAAGCGGATCTTCGATAACCGCAAGGTTTCCGACCACTTCGCCATTATCCCCACCGCCAGTCTGGCCAAGACCCTGTCCGAGCCGGAACTGAAAATCTACCAGATGATCGTGCAGCGCTTCCTCGCCGCCTTCTTTCCGGCCGCGGTCTTTCACAACACCCGCCGCCTGTCCCTGGTCGGGGGCGAGACCTTCCTCACCGAGGGCAAGATCCTGGTCGAGCCCGGCTGGAAGGCGATCTATGGCTCGGTGAGCGAGGAGGAGGGCGAGAAGGTGCTGCAGGCCCTGCCCGCCGGCGAGCCGGTCCGGTGCGAGGAGATCGACAAGCAGGAACACCAGACCAAGCCGCCGCCCCGGTTCAACGAGGCGACCCTGCTCTCGGCCATGGAACACTCGGGCAAGCTGGTCGAGGACGAGGAACTGGCCGAGGCCATGAAGGAGCGCGGCCTGGGCACGCCGGCCACCCGGGCGGCGATCATCGAGAAGCTGATCAACGAGAAGTACGTGGTGCGCGAGCAGCGCGAACTGGTGCCCACGGGCAAGGCCTTCGAGCTGATGAGCCTGCTCGGGGCGCGCCAGATCGACGTGCTCGCCTCGCCGGAACTCACCGGCGAATGGGAGTACAAGCTCAACCAGATCCTCAAGGGGGCCATGACCCGGCCGCAGTTCATGAAGGAAATCCGGGCGATGACCAGCGACATCGTCGGCCGGGTGAAGCAGGGCGGGGGCGGCGAGCGGCACGAGGCCGGTTTTTCCCCGGTCAATGGCGCGGTCTTCTACGAGACCGCCTCGGCCTTTGAGTCGGCCGACCGCACCGTGGTCATTCGCAAGGTGCTCGGCGGCCGGGTGATGGAGGAACAGGAGATCGTCGGCCTGATCAGCGGCGAGACCCTGGGGCCCTTTGCCGATTTCCGCTCCAAGAAGGGCAAGCCCTTCACCGCCTCGGTCCGCCTGAACAATGGCAAGGTGGAGTTTCTGTTCGCCGATTCCACCGCCGAACTCGACCTGGACGAGATCCGCAGCCAGGAACCGCTGGGCGAATCGCCCATCGACCAAACCCACGTGTTCGAGACCCCGACCGGCTTCCTCTCGGCCTCGGCCCTGGACGGGGACCAGAAGAAGGGGCTGCGCATCTCCAAGATCATCCTCGGTCGGCGGCCCGACCCGGACCACATCCGCCAGTTGCTCGCACACGGCCGCACCGAGCTGATCACCGGCTTCATCTCCAGGAAGAAAAAGCCGTTCGACGCCTACCTGCTGCTCGACGCCAAGGGCAAGCTCAGCTTCGAGTTCCCGCCCCGGGCGAAAAAGGGCCCGGCCAGGACCACGGAAAAAAAGACCACTGCCGACACGGATCGCCCCGATTCGGCCTGACCAACGATGCCCCGGGCCCGGCCGCGACGGCCGGGCCAGCCGGGCGCAAGGAACGAACAGAAGACCGGTATGAGACACCTGAAAAAGCAATACGCGGAAAAGGAGGGCCGGGAGCTGGCCGCAGCCTGCGCCCGGGTCGCCCTGGACACCAAGGCCGAAGACCTGGTCGTGCTCGACGTGCGCGGGCTCGCCTCGTTCACCGACTATTTCGTCATTATGAGCGGCCGCTCGACCCGCCACGTGCAGGGTCTGGCCGAGGCGATCGAGGCGGAGCTGCGCGCCAAGCGCATCAGCAGCAAGCACAGCGAAGGGCTGCGCGAGGGACTGTGGGTGCTGCTCGACTTCGGCGACGTGGTGGTGCACGTCTTCTACCATGAAAGCCGCTCGTTCTATGACCTGGAGGGGCTGTGGCACGATGCCCCGAGGATCGACCCCGAGGAGCTCGCGGCCGCAGCGTCCAACCCGTAATCCCCAAGGAGGAGGCCCGTCATGCCCGTTCCGGTTCCCGTTGTGCTCACCATCCTCGACGGCTGGGGCATTGCCGAGCCCTCGCCGACCAACGCGGTCAGCGTCGCCGCCACCCCGAACATGGACCGGTTGAGCGGCTCGTACCCCATGACCACGCTCACCGCCCACAACGGCCTGGTCGGCCTGCCCGAGGGGCAGATGGGCAACTCCGAGGTCGGTCACCTGAATATCGGCGCCGGCCGCATCGTCTACCAGGACTTCACCCGCATCGACCTGGCGGCGGAGCGGGGCGAGTTCGCCGCCAACCCGGTGCTCGCCGGAGTCATGGACGCGGTGAGCGGGACCGGCGGCCGGCTGCACCTCTGCGGCCTGCTCTCCGACGGCGGGGTCCATTCCCATATCCGACACCTGGTCGCTCTCCTGGAGATGGCCGCGGTTCGGGGGCTGGGCAGGCAGGTGTTCGTCCACGCGTTCATGGACGGCCGCGACACCCCGCCCTCGAGCGGCATCTCGTACATGGAGGAACTGGTACGGGCCATGGCGCGCACCGGCTGCGGCCGGGTGGCCACCGTGTCCGGTCGCTACTGGGCCATGGACCGGGACAAGCGCTGGGACCGGGTGGAAAAGGCCTGGGCGGCCCTGGTGCACGGCCGGGGGGCCACGGCCAGCGACCCGGTGGCGCTGGTGCGGGCCAACTACGAGCGCGGCGAGACCGACGAGTTCATCACCCCGACCGTGCTGGTCGATGCGGGCGGCGCGCCGCTGGCGCCGATCACCGATGGTGATGCCGTCCTCTTTTTCAACTTCCGCGCCGACCGGGTGCGCGAACTCTGCCATGCCTTCGGCGACGCCGAGTTCACCGGGTTCGCCACCGGCCCGCGGCCGCACCTCGCCCAGCTCGCGACCATGACCGAGTACGAGGCGGAATTCACCTTCCCGGTGGCCTTCCCGCCAGTGAGCCTGACCCGCATCCTGGGCGAGGAGGTCAGCCGCCACGGAAAACGCCAGCTGCGCATCGCCGAGACCGAGAAGTACGCCCACGTCACCTATTTCTTCAACGGCGGCATCGAGGTGCCGTTTGCCGGTGAAGAGCGCATCCTCATCAATTCGCCGCGCGACGTGGCCACCTACGACCAGAAGCCGCAGATGAGCGCCATCGAGGTCACCGACACCCTGCTGCGCACCCTTACCGAACAGGAGGCGGCCGGCCGGCCCTTCGACCTGGTGGTGCTCAACTTCGCCAACGGCGACATGGTCGGCCACACCGGCGTGCTCAGCGCGGCCATCACCGCCTGCGAGACCGTGGACACCTGCATCGGCCGGATCGAGGCCTTTGTCCGCGAGCGGGGCGGGGTGATGCTCATCACCGCCGACCACGGCAACGCCGAGCAGATGTTCGACCCGACCACCAACGGGCCGCACACCGCCCACACCCTCAACCCGGTGCCCTGCATCCTCGTCTCCGACGCGCACAAAAACGCCCGGCTGCGCGCCGGCGGGGCCCTCAAGGATCTCGCCCCGACCATCCTCACCCTGATGGCACTGCCCGTGCCGGCGGAGATGGAAGGGGAGAGTCTCATCGTCTGAAGGACAGCCAGCGGACAGGCTGTCTTGCCAGGGAGCAGCGCATGAACTACGTGATCACCCCTGAAGAGGGCCGCAACGAGCCGATCAGGGACCTGGACAACGCCCGCCGGGTTGTCCTTGTCGACGAACAGACCATGGGCGCCGAGGACATCACCTTTGCCCGCTGCCGGTTCGAGGCCAGGACCTCAGTGCACAAGAGACACGTGCACGAGCACGCCGAAGAGGTGATCTACATGCTCTCCGGCCGGGGACTGAGCGGGCGCGGCGACCCCGAGGCGCAGATGGGGCCGGGGGACACCATGGTCGTG
>JAGODN010000249.1 GCA_017998195.1 Desulfobulbus sp.
CAATGAATCCCGGATGGGACAGCCCCAATCCCAAATACGGGTACAAGGGAAAGAACCCCCTGAAATCCATCATGCAAGTCCCTAACCGGACATCACTGAAACTTTCCTGAACAACCCGGCCGGGTTGCCGTAGCCTGCAGCAGGAACAGAACCGCAACGGCGGCCTGTCCTGAAACAGGTCAAGTAAAGGCCGGAACAGCCGGCTGCGCGGCCCTAAAAAGCGGCACACAGGAAAAATGAGACACCAGGCGCTTCCGGGATTCCGGTATTCGGCGACTGGCGCGCGTTGAGGCAACAGCATGACGGAGAACGGGACCGACTGGCGACTCGTCGCGGCAGAGGAAGCCAGGCAGCGGAACAAGGCCGAAGAGGCGCTGGTGGAAATGCGGCGTTTCCTGTTCGACTACTTCCACCTGCTCGGGCCTGACCCCCTGGAGAACATCAACGTGGTCGTGAGGACGCTCGGCAAGGTGCTCGGCTCGGACGTGGCCTTGTACAACCGCCTGGAAAACGGCATCCTCAAGACCTGGTCCATTGACAACGAACCGCCCGGCTTCAAGCGGGAAGACCACCCGCAGGGCCACATCTGCTACGACATGACCATCTCCCACCACGGGCCGACGAATATCGAGGCCGTGGTGCTCAACGACCTGGAAGGCTCCGAGTGGGAGACCCTGGACAGCAACGTCAGACAGTACGGGCTGAAGTCCTACCTCGGCTTTCCCGTGCTGGTGGAGGGCCAGGTGGTCGGCTCGCTGTGCGTGGTCGATACGCGCAAGCGAAGGTACACGGATGTGGAGCAGTACATCATCGCCGCCTTTTCCTCGGCCATCCGCCTGGAGGAGGAACGGCTCCTCACCCAGAATCGCCTGGCCGCGGCCATCGCCGACCTGAAGGAGAAAAACGAGCAGATCGAGCGGATGGCGCTCACCGACTCCCTCACCGACCTGCCCAACCGCCGGGCCATGATCGGGTTCCTGGACCGGGAGATCGCCACCCTGCGCCGCCGGCTGCATGCCACCGGGAACCAGGTCGGCGGCAAGGGCTTTGCCGTTGTCCTGTGTGATATCGACCGGTTCAAAGCCGTCAACGACACCCACGGTCACGCCTGCGGCGACGAGGTGCTCAAATCCGTGGCAACGATCCTCCGCAACAACCTGCGCGGCCAAGACCTGGCGGCCCGCTGGGGCGGCGAGGAATTCCTCCTGCTGCTCAGGAACATGGATGCGGACGAGGCGGTGGCGGTGGCCGAACGCATCCGGCACATCATCGCCGCCACGCCCTTTGCCTGCGGCGACGAGACCTTCCAGGTCACCCTGACCTTTGGCATCAGCTGCTGGAACGATCCGCACACGACCATCGATTACTGTGTCGATTGCTCGGACCAGGCCCTGTACGCGGGCAAGGCCGGGGGCCGCAACCGGGTGGTGGTCCTGCCGGCGCAGACCCTGTGTTTGTGATTGCCGACGCCGTCGGCATCGTACATCCCCCACCCGTGGCGGTCCACGATGCGTCCGGGTGACCCGCCACTGCCCGCCATGCCCCTCCCCGCCGGCGCCCCGGGGGCATCCGGGCCGCCCCCGCAGTCCCGCTCATTGCCTTGATTTCTTGGCTGTTCTTTGGACAAACGCTGGACATTCCGGCCCTCATCGGGTTAGTAGTCACCGTCGCCGGCACTGTCGTCACCCCCCTCTTTTCCGGGACGATGGCGCCCTGATGCCGACCGCTGCGGCGGGGCATCGCTCAAGCGGTCGGCTGCGGAGGACGTCAGGCCGGGTCGACCACCGCACGACACCGTTTTGCCACCACCACGGCCGGCGGCGAGTCCCGCACTGGAGCGGGCGCCGGGCAGGCCGGACATCCGGGGAAGAAGAGCACATGGAACAGCTGAACAACTTTTTTGCGGCAGCCAGCGGCTATGTCTGGGGCGTGCCCCTGCTCATACTGCTGGTCGGCACCGGCATCCTGCTCACCGTCCGCCTGCGCGGCATCCAGGTGACCATGCTCGGCCACGCCCTGCGCGAGACCTTTGCCCGCTCCAGGGAAAACGAGATGGGCGACATCAGCCATTTCAAGGCCCTGATGATCGCCCTGGCGGCCACCATCGGCACCGGCAACATCATCGGCGTGGCCACCGCCATTTCGGTGGGCGGGCCCGGCGCCCTGTTCTGGATGTGGGTGACCGCCGCCGTGGGCATGGCGACCAAGTACGGCGAGGGCGTGCTGGCGGTCAAGTACCGGGTGGTCGACGAGAACGGCGAGATGGCCGGCGGGCCGATGTACTACCTGGAGCGGGGCCTGGGCCAGAAGTGGCTCGGCGTGCTCTTTGCCCTGTTCGGCGCCATCGCCTCCTTCGGCATCGGCAACACCGTGCAGGCCAACGCCGTGTCCGGCAACCTGAAAGAGGCGCTCGGCATCGACCCGCTCCTCACCGGCGTAGTCCTGGCAGCGTGCACCGCGGCGGTGATCATCGGCGGCGTCAAAAAAATCGGCAACGTGGCCGCGGTGATGGTGCCGGTCATGGCCGTGGTCTACGTCTTGGGCTGTCTGGCCATCCTCGTCCGCTTCGCCGGCGAGGTGCCGGGTGCCTTCGCCCTGGTGTTCCACGACGCCTTCACCGGCACCGCGGCCACCGGCGGCTTTGTCGGCGCCACGGTGATGCTCGCCATCCAGAAGGGTGTCTCCCGCGGCGTCTTCTCCAACGAGTCGGGCCTGGGCAGCGCCCCCATCGCCGCGGCCGCGGCCAAGACCAACGAGCCCTGCCAGCAGGCACTGGTCAGCATGACCGGTACCTTCATCGATACCATCATCGTCTGCACCATGACCGGAATGGTGCTCATCGTCACCGGCGCGTGGAACTCCGGGGCCGAGGTCGCGGCGCTGACCAAGTCGGCCTTCGACATCGGTCTGCCCGGCAACGCCGGCGGGTTCATCGTCAGTTTCGGCATCATCTTCTTCGCCTATTCGACCATCCTCGGCTGGGCCTATTACGGCGAGAAATGCATGGAATACCTGGCCGGTGTGCGCGCCGTGCTGCCCTACCGGCTGGTCTACTCGGCCTGCGTGGCGGTGGGCGCGACGGTCAAGCTCGATCTTGTCTGGAACTTCGCCGACGTGATGAACGGGCTGATGGCCATCCCCAACCTCATCGGCCTGGTCGGCCTGTCCGGCGTGATCGTGGCCGAGACCAACCGCTTTCTCAAGGAAACCGGGGGCACCGGGCGGGAACCGGTCACACCGGGGCAATGAAGCGGCGCGCCGGCCAGCGGCGGTGGCGGCATGCTGCTGATGCCGCCCTGCTCCCGGGCCGGCGGTTCAGCCGGTACGGCCGCTCCGGGCCAACCTGAACCGGGGCACCCATGCACACCGCAGCGCTCATCCTCGGCCTGATCGGGGCGCTGGTGCCCTTTCTGCTGCTCGGCCTGCGCCGCCACGCCCGGCGCCCGGCGGCAACCGCGCGGTGGCAACTAACTCCGCCCGCGCCGCTCACCGGTGACGAACTTTGCCAACTGGCCAGGTGGCAGCGGCTCAACCTGCTGCTGTTCGCGGCCTTCGTGGTGCTCGGTTCGGGCGGAGGCCTGCTCAGTTGGACCGGGCTGGCGAAAAACGGGATCGGTCTTATCGTAACCGCAGGTTTCCTGCTCGTTGGCCTGCTTGGCCTGGCCCACCATTTTTCGGCGAAATGCCCGCGTTGCGGCCTGCGCATCGGCGTGCAGAACAGCCTGGTGGTGCCGTGCACCTGTCTCAGGTGCGGGGTCATGCTGCGGCAGGATTGCTGAGCATTCCCGTCCCGCTGCCATGGTTCGCGGCCCGGGGCGACGCGTTCACCACCACTGAAGGAGGGCAACCACCATGGAACTCGTGAAAATCATCTGCGCCATCATCCTGCCGCCCCTTGGGGTTTTTCTGCAGGTGGGCCTGGCCAGCAAGCATTTCTGGATCAACATCGTCGCCACCCTCTTCGGCTACCTGCCCGGCGTGGCCCATGCGATCTGGGTGGTGGCCAAGGACAAATAACCCCTGCCCCTGCACCGGCCGGTGGCTGCACCGGCCGGCCGAACCTCCACCGGAACCCCTGCACGCCGTGCCCACCGCCGCGACCACCACCGCACCCCGCCACACCATCATCCTCCCGGCCGAGACCCTGGCCCGCGCCGAGGCCTACCGGCTGGCGCTCGCCGCCGGGCAAACCCGGCCCGGCGCGCTCGTGCAGGGGTGTCTTCCGCATGCGGACTTGGCCGCGATGAGCGCCGAGGAACTGCTCGGCTGTGTGTTCGCCACCAAGCGGCCGCA
>JAGODN010000017.1 GCA_017998195.1 Desulfobulbus sp.
GGGCCCGGGAGGCGGGGCTGCAGATGCTGCCCCTGCAGCACGATAGCAGCCCGATCACCATCTACGAACAGGGGCGCCCGGTCGACACAACCGTGGCCGAACTCTATGCGGAGGCGACCCGCATCATGCACAAGGAAAAGACCAATGACGAGTGAGAACATTCAACCCCTGAGCAGTCTGCAACCCGTGACCGGGGAACCGGCCGGCGAAGACCTGGACCCGGCCCGCAAGGATTACCTCGAGGGCCGGAAACTCTACAGCCAGGGCGACTACGCCCAGGCCGCCCAGGCCTTCCACAACGCCCTCAGGGGCTTCGAGGAGCAGGGCGACGAGCAGGGCGTCGCCAATGCCGCCGACCGGCTGGGCGACGCCTGTCTTGCCCGGGAGGAGTACGCCATGGCCATCGCCAACTACCGGCGGGCCTTTGCCGTCTGCGAAAAAGAGGACGACAGCTTTTCCCAGCTCTCCCTCAACAAGAAGATGGCCGCCGCCTATCGGAAGCTCGGCGACCACGAGAAGGCGCTCGAACTCCTTTTCGACATGCTCGAGCACTACCGGCTCACCAACAATCCGAAGGGGGCGGTGGAGATCCTCGTCAGTATCGCCGAAACCTACGCCGAGCAGGGCGACCGGGCGCGGGCGGCGGACGCCTACCGCTCGGTGGCCTCCATTCACGCCCGGTTCAAACATTCCCGCCAGGCCGCGGAGTTCAACCAGCGGGCCGAGGCCCTGGAGCGGGAGGCGTAGGTGTTCACCGGGATCATTCAGGGACTGGGGACGCTGGTCGACAAGCGTACTGCCGGCGGGGGAATGATCTTTGTGCTCGAGGCGGACTTCGCTCTCACCGACCCGGAGGAGGGCGAGTCCATCGCGGTGAACGGCGCCTGTCTGACCGCACGCGACATCCGCGGCAACCGGTTTTGCGTCGATGTCTCGCCGGAGTCCCTGAGTCGGACCGGGCTCGGCCGTCTGCAGGTCGGCAGCCGGGTGAATCTCGAACGGGCCCTGCGCCTGTCCGACCGTCTCGGCGGCCACCTGGTCAGCGGCCATGTCGACGCCCAGGGACGGGTGGAGGAGCGCCGCAGTACCGGCGACTTCACCCTGTTCACCTTCTCCCTGGACCCGGGACTGACCAGGTACATCATCGAAAAGGGCTCGATCGCCATCGACGGCGTCAGTCTGACGGTGAACAGCTGCGAGCGCGGCCGCTTCGCCGTGTCGATCATCCCCCACACCCTGCAGGTGACCATGCTCGGCCGCCTTAAACCGGGCGACCTGGTGAACATCGAAGTGGACATGATCGGCAAGTATGTGGAAAAGATGCTGGCGGAGAAGCCGGCCGGGATTCCGGCCGCCGGGCGGATCAACCCGGGATTCCTCGCCGAGCACGGATTTTTGTGAGCCGGCGACCGGGTGGTTGCCGGGTTACGGCGTTCTGCGACATTGACCGGGGCGACACGCCCTGAAAAGAGGCATGGTATGGCAGTCAGTTCGATCGAGGCGGTGGTAGAGGACATCAAGGCCGGGAAGATGGTCATCCTCGTGGACGACGAGGACCGGGAAAACGAGGGCGACCTGTGCATGGCTGCGGAGATGGTGACCCCGGAGGCCATCAACTTCATGGCCACCCACGGTCGCGGCCTGATCTGCCTGGCCCTGAGCCCGGACATCGTCGAACAGCTGGGGCTGCCGATGATGGTGAGCAACAACCAGTCGCCCTTCGGCACCGGCTTCACGGTGAGCATCGAGGCGCGCACCGGGGTGAGCACCGGCATCTCGGCCGCGGACCGGGCGCGGACCATCGAGGCGGCGGTCCATCCCAAGGCCACCCCGCGGGACATCATCAGCCCCGGCCACATCTTCCCGCTGCGCGCCCGCGGTGGCGGCGTACTCGTGCGCACCGGCCAGACCGAGGGCTCGGTGGACCTGGCCCGCATCGCCGGGTTGCGCACCGCCGGCATCATCTGCGAGATCATGAAAGCCGACGGCACCATGGCGCGCATGCCCGACCTCGAGGTGTTCGCCGAGGAACACGGCCTCAAGATCGCCACCATCGCCGACCTGGTGGCCTATCGGCTGCGCAAGGACGTGCTCGTCCGCCGCGCGGCCGAGGCCCGGCTGCCCACCTACCATGCCGGCGAGTTCCGCATGATCGCCTACCAGAACGATGTCGACCGCCAGGAACACGTGGCCCTGGTCAAGGGCGAGATCCGTGCCGACGAGCCGGTGATGGTGCGCGTCCATTCCGAGTGCCTGACCGGTGACGTGTTCGGCTCGGCCCGCTGCGATTGCGGCTCGCAGCTGCACGCGGCCATGCGCATGGTCGAGCAGGAGGGCAGGGGCGTGGTCCTGTACATGCGCCAGGAAGGGCGGGGCATCGGCCTGATCAACAAGCTCAGGGCCTATGAACTGCAGGACGTGGACGGCCTCGACACGGTGGAGGCCAATACCCGCCTCGGCTTCAAGCCGGACCTGCGCGACTACGGCATCGGCGCCCAGATCCTGCGCGATCTCGGTGTCCGCAAGATGCGCCTGTTGACCAACAACCCGAAAAAGATCATCGGGTTGGAGGGGTACGGGCTGGAGGTGGTCGATCGCTTGCCGATCGAGATCCCCGGCGAAGAGGAAAACCGCAAATATCTACGAACTAAACGGGACAAGATGGGGCACATCCTCGAGTTGTACGGCGAAATGCCGATGGGCTGTGTCACCAGGGACCCGTGAACCGAACAGGAATCGACATGGTGACATATCTGGAAGGGCATCTGCAGGGCAAGGGGCGGAAGATCGGCATCGTGGTCGCCCGCTTCAACTCCTTTATTTCGGAAAGACTGCTGGAAGGGGCGATCGACAGCCTGGTCCGCTCCGGGGTGGCCACCGAGGACATCGTCGTCGCCCGCGTGCCCGGGGCCTATGAAATTCCCCTGGTCGCCCAGAAAATGGCCAGGTCGGGCCGGCACGAGGCGATCATCTGCCTGGGCGCGGTGATTCGCGGGGCCACGCCCCATTTCGACTACGTGGCCGGCGAGGTGGCCAAGGGCACGGCCCAGGTGATGCTCGACACCTCCATCCCGGTGCTGTTCGGGGTACTCACCACCGAAACCATCGAGCAGGCCATCGAGCGGGCCGGCACCAAGGCCGGCAACAAGGGCTCGGATGTGGCCATCGCCGCCCTGGAAATGATCAACCTGCTGGACGCGGTCGCCTGAGGGCGCTGCCAGCGAAGCAGCCCGGGCGAGCGGCGCTGGAGGCCGTCCACGCCTCCGGCTGGTTTTCCGGGCGATGAATCACTATGGGATTACGACGCAAATCACGCGAACTGGCCTTGCAGTTCCTTTTCAGCCACGATTTCCAGGAGCACCCCGGCCTGCCCGCGGCCGTCGAGGCAGAACTGGAACTGTTCTGCCACACCTTCGATGTCAGCAAAAAGGCGCTGCCTTACGGGCGCCAGCTGGTTCTCGGCATCGCCGAGCACGTGGCCGAGATCGATGCGCTCCTGGCCGAACATTCCCACAACTGGCGGGTGGAGCGCATGTCCCAGGTGGACCGCACTATTTTGCGCATCGCCGTCTACGAGATGCTGCACGTCGACGATGCCCCGGTGCAGGTGGTCATCAACGAGGCCCTCGAGGTGGCCAAACGCTACTCCATCGATGAGTCGGTGCCGTTCATCAACGGCATCCTCGACGCTGTCCAGTCCAGGACCGCCGGTTAGCCGCCGACCGGTCCTGTTCCCGCCGATCCGCTCGCCGGCCCGCGGTGCCTGCCCAAGGGCCGGCGACTCCCGCCGAACCGTTCCCGCCGGTGGTGCCCCCCGGCGCCTCCTGTCCCGCCCGGGGACGTACTTTTGAAATTTGCCCCAAAATGGTGTAGAGGTAACCGCTCGTATCCGTTGCCCCCCCGTTGCGATCCGTCCGCGCCGCCAACCCGGACGACGCTGTGCTTGCGGGTGCGGGCATCGTTTTTCCGTCCTTTCCGGCCGCTGGTCCCAATCCGAACAAGGTTTTTCATGACGTCTGCCGAACCCAGACCCACCGGACGGTGGCGGCAGGAGGTGCTCGCCCTGCTCCTGCTGTTTGTCGCCCTTTTTGTGCTGCTCAGTCTGTGCAGCTACCTTCTGCCGCTGGTTCAGGCCGAACCCGGCCTGCAGCGGCCCGAAGCCAACTGGTGCGGTGCCCTGGGGTATTACACTGCCCATTACCTCCTCTCTTTTCTCGGCCTGATGGCCTTCCTGCCGGTCGGCATCCTCCTGTACGCCATGGTCAGCGCCCTGGTCCGCCGGCCGGAGGACCACCGTCTGCCCTTTCTGGTCGCCGGTCTCAGCGGGATCGCCATCAGTTCCGCCGGGCTGTTCGGCGCCTTGGACGAACTGTTGCTGCCTTCCGCCTATGTCCTGCCCGGCGGGCACCTGGGGGTACTCGTCCACGGCCTGCTGAACAGTGTGCTCGGCCGTGCCGGTTCGGCCATGGTCATGGCCCTGCTGCTCATCTTCTCCCTGATGGCGGCGGTGCGTTTCTCGCCGCTCGGCTGGTTGGTCCGTAGGGGCAGGCGGAGCGACGAACGACTGCAGACCGTGCCGGCCGTCGACACGGCTATGGAGGCGACTGCGGCGCCACGGAAGGCGCGCGCCCCCCGCACCACCCGACCGGCGGCCGAACCCCGGGAACCGGCCGTGGTGGAACCGGTCGCGGTGCCGGCGGTGCACGAACCGCTGAAAAGCGTGGCGAGCCAGGAATCCGGCCGGCGCAAGTCGGCCCGCAAGAGCGCCAACCGCTCCGCCTTTCAGTTGCCGCCCCTGACCCTGCTGGACGAGAATGACGAGGGCGAAATCGAACTGAGCCGCGAGCATTATTACGAGGTGAGCGAGATCCTCACCAGCAAACTGCAGGACTTCGGGGTCCAGGGCACGGTGGCGGGCATCTCGCCGGGTCCGGTGGTCACGACTTACGAGTTTTCCCCCGCGCCGGGGGTGAAAATCAACAAGATCGTCACCCTGGCCGATGACCTCGCCATGGTCCTGAAGGTCGACCGGGTGCGCATCGTCGGCTCCATCCCCGGCAAGGCGGCCATCGGCATCGAGATCCCCAACCCGGTGCGGAAGACGGTTTTCCTGCGCGACATTCTCAGCAGCACCGAGTACCAGGATGCCCCGTCCATGCTCAGCCTGGCGCTCGGCTTTGACGTCATCGGCAGGCCGGTGGTGGCCAATCTGGCCCGCATGCCCCACCTGCTCATCGCCGGCGCCACCGGAGCCGGCAAGTCTGTGGCCATCAACGCCTTCATTGCCTCCATCCTGTTCAAGGCGGCGCCCGAGGATGTTCGCCTGCTGATGATCGACCCCAAACGGATCGAACTCTCCGTCTACGACGACATCCCCCATCTCCTCCATCCCGTGGTGGTCGAGGCCAAGATGGCCTCGCGGGCACTGCTGTGGGCCGTGCGCGAGATGGAGCGGCGCTACCGCCTGCTCGAGGAGCGTCGGGTCAAGTCTTTTGCCTCCTACAACGAGGTGGCGGAGGAGAAGATTCCCTACATTGTCATCATCGTCGATGAGTTGGCCGACCTGATGATGGTCGCCTCCAAGGATGTGGAGACCTCCATCGCCAGGCTCGCCCAGATGGCCCGGGCCGCCGGCATGCACATCGTCCTGGCCACCCAGCGACCCTCCGTGGACGTGCTCACCGGCCTGATCAAGGCCAACTTCCCCACGCGCATCTCGTTCAAGGTCTCCTCCAAGGTGGATTCGCGCACCATTCTCGACGGGTCCGGCGCCGAACACCTGCTCGGCATGGGCGACATGCTCTTTCTTCCGCCCGGGGCCGCCAAACTGCAGCGGATCCACGGCGCCTTCATCTCCGAACAGGAAACCGAACGGATCGTCACCTTCCTGAAACAACAGGGCACCGCCGAGTACGATGACAGCGTGCTCCAGGTGGTGGAGGAGGAGACCGAGGCGGTGGACGAGGGTGGCGAGGCCTACGATGAAAAATACGACGAGGCCGTGGCCTTGGTCACGGAAACCGGCCAGGCCTCCATCTCCATGGTCCAGCGTCGCCTGCGCATCGGCTACAACCGGGCCGCGCGGATGATCGAGATCATGGAAAAGGAGGGCATTGTCGGCCCGTCGGATGGGGCGCGACCGCGGGAAGTCCTCGTACGCTCCGGGTACGAGTGAGGCCTTTGCCCCGGCTCTCCGATTTTTCAATGGAAAGTCAGCATGTTGGTTTTTTCGGAAGCTGGCGGCAGGGGCTCGGGTGATGAACAGCGGGTGGTATATATCCATAATTCTGATGCTTTCGTTAAGTTTTCCTGTTTAGCCTTGTTTTGACGATTTTTCTTGACAGCGAACCGGTAAACAAATTAAAAGGATCAGGCGACCGGAAATGAGTGGCGGTTCATTTTTTGCCGATTGGTGAATCGCCACGAAAAATGTGTAAAACAAGCACGTTGCAGTTGATGGGCGCAGTGAAAAACGGATGGCTGCAGGTTGTTGTGCATCCTTGTTTTTCCTGAATCAAGAAGCAAGTGGCTCTTGGCCGTCCAGGTCGGGCGGTCAAAAAGGAAAATCCAAGTGAGGAGGTAGTTTAATGCCAAGTTACGTAGATCCTTCAAAGTGTGATGGTTGCAAGGGCGGCGACAAAACCGCCTGCATGTACATCTGCCCCAACGACCTGATGGTCCTCAACGTTGAGGCTATGAAGGCGTACAACCAGGAGCCCGATGCGTGCTGGGAATGCTACTCCTGCGTCAAGATCTGCCCGCAGGGTGCTATTTTCGTTCGTGGTTACGATGACTTCGTACCGCTGGGAGGCCAGGTGCATCCGATGCGCTCCTCCGACTCCATCATGTGGACCGTCAAGTTCCGCAACGGCAACATCAAGCGCTTCAAATTCCCGATCCGCACCACCGCTGAGGGCGCAGCCAACGAGTATCCGGGCCAGAAGGGCGGCAGTCTGGACGACGAGTGCCTGCTGCTCGAGGGCAACCTGCCGGCGCCGACCAAATTGGCCTGAGCGGCAGTGGCAAACAGCCAGTTATTGAATGTTTCATTCTGAACAACCACTGAGGAGATAATAATATGGCATTACCGAATAAGCCGAAAGGCGAGCTTGCTGCCGTTGTCGATCCGGAAATCGTAGAGCATGAGTGCGATGTGCTGATCGTTGGCGGCGGTATGGCTGCATGCGGCGCGGCGTTCGAGATCAACAAGTGGGCCCCCGAGGGCATGAAAGTCATCCTGGTGGACAAGGCCTCCCTCGAGCGCTCCGGCGCCGTTGCCCAGGGTCTTTCCGCCATCAACACCTACATCGGTGAGAACGCCATCGAAGACTATGTCAAGATGGTCCGCAACGACCTGATGGGCGTTGTTCGCGAAGACCTCATTTATGACCTCGGTCGTCACGTTGACGAGTCGGTCAAGCTGTTCGAGGAGTGGGGTCTGCCGATCTGGAAGCGTGCCGACGACGGCAGCAACCTGGACGGTGCCAAGCCTGCCAAGACCCTGCGTGAAGGCGGTGTGCCGGTTCGTACCGGTAAGTGGCAGATCATGATCAACGGTGAGTCCTACAAGTGCATCGTTGCCGAGCCCGCCAAGAAGGCCCTGGGCGAGGCCAACGTGCATGAGCGCGTGTTCATCGTCAAGATGCTGCTTGACAAGAACAAAGAGAACACCATCGCCGGTGCCGTCGGTTTCTCCACCCGCGAGAACAAGGTGCATGTCTACAAGTGCAAGACTGCCCTGGTCGCCTGCGGCGGCGCGGTCAACATCTTCCGTCCCCGGTCCACCGGTGAGGGCAAGGGTCGCGCTTGGTACCCGGTATGGAACGCCGGTTCCACCTACACCATGTGTGCCCAGGTCGGTGCAACCCTGACCATGATGGAAAACCGCTTCACCCCCTCCCGCTTCAAGGATGGGTACGGTCCGGTCGGCGCCTGGTTCCTGCTGTTCAAGGCCAAGGTGCAGAACGGCCTGGGCGAGTTCTACGCCAACAGCCCGGATGCAAAGGGCGAGCTCGAGAAGTTCATGCCGTACGGCGCCTCCCCGGTCACCCCGACCTGTCTGCGTAACCACCTGATGCTCAACGAGTTGAAGGCTGGCCGCGGCCCGATCTACATGGCCACCGAGGTCGCTCTCAATGCCTTCCTGGATGCACAGCGTGCCGCCGGCAAGGACGAGAAGGAAGTCAAGAAGTTCTGGAAGCACCTCGAGTCCGAGGCCTGGGAAGACTTCCTCGACATGTCCGTTGGCCAGGCCGGCCTGTGGGCAGGTATGGACATCGAGCCGGAGAAGGTTGGTTCCGAGATCATGCCGACCGAACCCTACATGCTGGGCTCCCATTCCGGTTGCTGCGGCATCTGGACCTCCGGCCCGAACGAGGATTGGGTACCCACCGTTGATGGCCCGCGTTCGCATCAGTACAAGTGGGGCTACAACCGCATGACCACGGTCAACGGTCTGTTCACCGCCGGTGACGGTGTTGGCGCCTCCGGTCACAAGTTCTCCTCCGGTTCGCATGCCGAGGGTCGTATCTGCGCCAAGCAGATGGTCAAGTACTGCCGTGACAATGCCGGCTTCAAGCCCGAGCTGGCCCAGACCGCCAAGGAACTGGCTGACGAAGTGTACGCACCGGTTCGTCTGTTCCATCAGTTCAAGGATGCCTCCACCGCGGTGGATGTCAACCCGAACTACGTCAAGCCTGCAGGCCTGATGATGCGTCTGATGAAGGCCACCGACGAGTACGGCGGTGGTGTTGCGACCTACTACATGACCTCCGGCAAGCTGCTCAATATCTGCCTCGACCTGCTCCGCCTCATGCGTGAGGATGCCGAGAAGATGGCTGCCGGCGACCTGCACGAACTGCTGCGCGCCTGGGAGAACTACCACCGCATCTGGTGTGTGGAGACCCACATTCGCCACATCGAGTTCCGGAAAGAGTCCCGTTACCCGGGCTTCTATTACCGGTCTGACTACCCGACCTGTGATGACGAGAACTGGAAGGTGTTTGTCAACTCCACCTTTGATCCCAAGAGCAAAGAGTGGAAGTGCGAGAAGGTCAACTGCATCAACATCATCGAGACCACTCCTTGGCTCTGATACCGCTGCGGCATTGACCGTCTGAAAAGAAATCTCCAGGCTCCTTTCGGGAGCCTGGAGATTTTTTGTATGCGGCTTTGATTTTGTTTGAGTTGATGCGAAAGATGAAGTAGTTTTTCTCATTTCGTTTCAATTGAACCAGAAATCACCTTTCATCAATACCAGCAGTTACGGAGGTTTGGCATGAGTGACACTGCAGGCAATGGTGCGGTACTGGTCGTGGGCGGCGGTATCAGCGGTCTCACCGCTGCTCTCGAGGCTGCGGAAGTCGGCAATGACGTTTTTCTCGTCGAGAAAAACGCCTATTTCGGCGGCCGGGTAGCCCAGCTCAATCAGTATTTCCCCAAACTTTGTCCCCCGACATGCGGCCTTGAGATTAACTTCAAGCGCATCAAAGACAACCGCAAGATCAGAACCTACACCCTCACCACGGTCAAATCGGTTTCCGGCGGACCCGGTAATTACGACGTTACGCTCGAAACCGCGCCCCGGTACATCAATTCGAACTGCACCGCCTGCGGAGACTGCGCCCAGGCCTGCACCGACGAGATCGACGACGCCTTCAACTTCGGCATGCGCAAGATCAAGGCGGCCTATCTGCCCCACGAGATGGCCTTTCCGCGTCGCTACGTGCTTGCCAAGGAGGCCTGTTCAGCCGAATGTCTCAGCGCTGTCAAGGCGGCCTGCAAGTACAATGCGGTGGATCTGGACATGCAGCCCAAGACCTTCACGCTGAAGGTCAGTTCGATCGTCTGGTCGACCGGCTGGAACCCCTACGATGCCAACAACATCACCAACCTCAACTTTGCCTCCTCGCCGGCGATCATCACCAACATGATGATGGAGCGCTTGGCCGCGGACAACGGCCCGACCCAGGGCAAGATCCTCAGGCCCGGGGACAACAAGGAGCCCGCCTCGTTTGCCTTTGTCCAGTGCGCCGGTTCCCGTGACGAGAACCACCTCGAGCACTGCTCGTACATCTGCTGCATGGCGACCTTCAAGCATATCTCCTACATCCGTTCGCAGTATCCGGATGCCAAGATTTACGTCTTTTACATCGATCTGCGTACCCCCGGCAAATACGAGCATTTCCGCGAGAAATACATGGCCGACGCCAACACCGTCTTCATTAAAGGCAAGGTGGCGGACATTGTCGCCGAGCGGGACGGCGGGGTGACCCTGACCGCCGAGGATGCGGTTTCCGGCCGCAAGGTGCACCAGAAGGTGGATCTCTGTGTTCTTGCCACCGGTATGGAACCTGCCCTCGGTGACCAGGGACGGGCGCTGGGGGTCAAGCTCGATGGCAATGGTTTCGCCGTCTCCGAGCCGGAGAAAGGCATGTTTGCAGCGGGCTGCGCCAAGTCGGCCGTTGATGTGTACACCAGTGGACAGTCCTCCACTGCAGCTGCTCTCAAAGCAATCCAGATCGGTCGGTAGGAGGAAAGTCAATGAAGAAAGTATATGGTGCATATCTCTGTACTGGTTGTGGCATTGGCGACGTCCTCGATGTGGATGGCCTGAAGGATGCGGCTTCCGATGCCGGCATCGACATGAAGGAGCACGCCTGTCTCTGCGGTGCCGACGGACGGGCCTTCATCCAAAAGGACATTGCCGACAATGGCGTCAACACTGTCGTTGTCTGCGCCTGTTCGCCCCGGGTCATGCAGAAGGAATTCGATTTTGGCGAGCAGACCATCACCGTGCGCGGCAACCTGCGCGAGCATGTCGCCTGGACCGGCAGCCTGAAGGAAGATGGCAGTGTCGACGATTTTCTCCAGGAGATGGGCACTGACTATGTGCGCATGGCCGTCACCCGGGCTCAGAAGACGGAACTGCCGGTACCGTACAAGCTGGAAACCATCTGCAAGAAGATCCTGGTCATGGGCGGCGGTATCGCCGGACTCACCGCGGCCAAGGAAGCGGCCGCAGCCGGCTACGAGGTGACCATCGTCGAGAAAGACGCCCAACTGGGCGGCAAGGCGCTGGGGTGGCGGAAAATGTTCCCCACGGCCTACCCGTACACCGAGTTGGAGGCTCCCAACATCCAGCAGATGATTGCCGAGGTGCAGGCGAACAGCAAAATCACCGTCAAAACCGGCTGTGAAGTGGCCCGTATCGGCGGGAGCCCCGGCCAGTTCAACGTGACCCTCAAACCGGCTGGAACCAGCACGGAATGGGACGCTCCGGCCAAGGTCACCGCTGACCAGCAGGATCTGATCAACAAGGGTGAGCTGGAAGACCCGAACAAGGGCATGCAGAAGTACACCGTGCTCAACCCTGAAGGTGAAATCTTCGGCGCAGTCGTGCTTGCCACCGGCTGGAAGCCTGCCGATGTCTCGGAATACGAACACCTTGGCTACGGCAAACTGACCAACGTGGTCACCAACGCTGAATTTGAGAAACTGGCCAAGAGCGGTAAGGTGCCCGCACGGGTTGCCTTTGTCCAGAGCCCCGGCGGAAAGGACAATGACAAGGACTTCCCCTACTGCAACTCGGTCACCTCGATGGTCGCCCTCAAACAGGCGAATTACGTGATTGAGGACAACCCGGTCGACGGGCAGGCCTACGTGCTCTACCAGCACATGCGCACCCCGGGCAATGCCGAATTCTTTTACAAGGGCATGCAGGCCAAGGACGGCGTGTTCATGACCAAGGGCGCGGTGACCAAGGTGTCTGCGGCCGGTTCCAACCTGGTGGTCGATGTCGAAAACACCCTGATCGGCGAAGACCTGCAACTCCAAGTCGACATGGTCGTGCTGGCAGCCGGCATGGTGCCGACCACCGTGGCCGATCCGGTCATCAACTTGGCCTACCGCCAGGGCCCTGCCTTCCTGGATCTCGACCTGTTCGACGGGTACGCCGACTCGCATTTCATCTGCTTCCCCTACGAGACCCGGCGGACCGGTATCTACACCTGCGGTGGTGTGCGCAAGGCCGAGACCATGGAGGAAACCATCGATGACGCCACCGGTGCGGCCCTGAAGGCAATCCAGTGCATCGAGTCCGCCAATCGCGGTGTGGCCGTACACCCGCGGTCCGGTGATCAGACCTATCCGGACTTCTTCTTTTCCCGCTGCACCCAGTGCAAGCGGTGTACGGAAGAGTGTCCGTTCGGTGCGCTCGACGACGACGAGAAGGGTACGCCGCTGCCCAACCCGACTCGCTGCCGCCGCTGCGGTACCTGCATGGGCGCCTGTCCCGAGCGGATCATCAACTTCGCCGACTACAGCATCGACATGATCGGTTCGATGGTCAAGGCCATCGAGGTGCCGGACGATGACGAGGAGAAGTTGCGCGTCGCCGTGTTTGTCTGCGAAAACGATGCCTACCCGGCCATCGACATGTCCGGCATGCACCGGAACAAGATCAATCGGCTGGTCCGTTTCATCCCGGTCCGGTGCCTGGGCTCGGTCAACATGGTCTGGATCAAGGACGCCATGTCGTCCGGTATGGACGGAGCCCTGTTGTTGGGCTGCAAATACGGCGACGATTACCAGTGCCACTTTGTCAAGGGGTCGGAAATCGCTTCGCGGAGAATGGAGAACATCGGCGAGACTCTCGGGTCGCTTGGTCTTGAACCGGAACGGTGCGCTGTGCGCGAGATCGCCATTTCCGATTACGACAAGATCCCTGCGATCATCGATGAATTCGTCGAAGAAATCGTGGCCATGGGCCCCAACCCGTTCAAGGGCTTCTGATCGCAGCTGTTCGGAGCTGTGCCCGTCCGTCCCCCGGACGCACGGGCACAGGCTTCGCTGTCGCGGTCAGCACGGCCGGCGCGACATGGAGTTCATCATCATTCATGACAGGAGAAAACAATGTCTATGAACGTGCAACCCGATCTTGATTTTATCAAGGCGATGAAAGAGGCGGGCGGTGACACGCTGAAGCAGTGTTACCAGTGTGCAACCTGTTCCGTCGCCTGCCCCCTCTCCACCGATGACAAGCCCTTCCCCCGCAGGGAGATGATCCTGGCCCAGTGGGGACTGAAGGACAAACTGCTTGCAGACCCGAATATTTTCCTGTGTCATCACTGCGGCGATTGTACCACCCTGTGTCCGCGCGGGGCAAAACCCGGCGATGTGCTCGGCGCCATTCGTGCCTATGCCTACCGCTCGCTCGGTTGGCCCAAGGGGCTGGCTGAATTGTGCAGTTCTGTCAAGAACCTGCCTGTTCTCATCGGTATCCCGGCCGTGGCCATTTTCGTTCTCTGGCTGATCTCCGGTGGCATGCATATCCCGGAGGGTGAGAAATTTGCCCGCGTCGGGTATACGCATTTCTTCGGTCACTGGGATTTCCGCCTGCTGTCCAAGAACGTTCTCTTCATCGACATCATCATGCTCACCGCGGTGGGTATCGCCATCACCTCGGTGTACAAGGGTATCTCCAAGCTGTGGCAGGGGATGCAGGCGTCCGTGGGTGCGACCGAGGTGCCGTACCGCCCCTCCGTGCCGCAGTTCGTCAAGATGTTTCTCTGGCCGGCACTCAAAGAGATCCTTGAGCACCGGAGGTTCCGTGAGTGCACCGAGAACCAGGATCGGATCAAGGGGCATAAACCCTTGATGTTCGCCTTCATCGGTCTGTTCATCGTGACCCTGTATTCCATGTTCACCCAGGACGTGATCGGTATCTTTATTCCCTCCATGCATGGTCCCATCTCCATGTGGAACCCGATCAAGGTACTGGCCAACGTCTCGGCCGTGGCCATGATCGTCGGCATCGGCATCCTCTGGATGAACCGGACCAAGATGGAGGCATCCGGGAAGGCCATGAACACCTTCTACGATTGGTTTATCATCTGGATCATCATGGGAGTGGGTGTGACCGGCCTGGCGGCCGAGCTGCTGCGGCTTGTCGGTATCCCGTCGCTCGGCTACGTGGTCTATTACCTGCACCTCATTTCTGTGGCCATGCTCTTCCTGTACATGCCGTACACCAAATTCGCGCACCTGGTGTATCGGACCTTTGCCATGGCGTTCGAGCGGTACCGTGATTCGGCCTTCATCAAAAATCCGCTGAATCAGTAAGATCTCCTATCTGACAGGTTTGGAAAAACCGGAAGCACCTTGCTTCCGGTTTTTTTTCGATTTGGCGGTTAGGTGTGCAAGAAAAACATTGATTTTTGAAAACCAGCAGCTATAATTGCAAAGTTCATGCTGGCGTAGCTCAACTGGCAGAGCACCTGATTTGTAATCAGGGGGTTGCGGGTTCAAGTCCCATCGCCAGCTCCAGGATGAGCAGAGGCCAAAAGCCAGAAAAAAGAAAGCATAGCCATGCAGGCTCCTTTCTGTCTTTTGTCTTCAGCAAATATATGTGGAGGGGTTCCCGAGCGGCCAAAGGGAACAGACTGTAAATCTGTCGGCGGAGCCTTCGGAGGTTCGAATCCTCCCCCCTCCACCATTTTTTCGGCCCGGTGCAGCCTTGGTGCTGCACTGAAATGCGAAGCGGGAATAGCTCAATGGTAGAGCATCAGCCTTCCAAGCTGAGGGTTGCGGGTTCGAGTCTCGTTTCCCGCTCCAATTCCGTTTTGAGCAGGCAGGTCGCGCCGGCCTGTGCAGTCGGTTATTATCGCCCACGTAACTCAGTGGTAGAGTACCTCCTTGGTAAGGAGGAAGCCATCGGTTCAAGTCCGATCGTGGGCTCCAGTATTTCAGTCGGTGCGCAGGTTGCCGGTTGAGTCAAGTTGAACACTTTGTCCAAGGAGACATGAGATGGCGAAGGAAAAATTCACGCGGACGAAGCCGCATGTCAATGTCGGAACGATCGGTCACATTGATCATGGCAAGACAACCCTGACAGCGGCGATCACGCGGGTGCTGTCGACCAAGGGCATGGCC
>JAGODN010000250.1 GCA_017998195.1 Desulfobulbus sp.
CGCCCTGCCCTACGTCACCCTGGGCATCGGCCTGGCCATGGCCGGCTGCGACTACTCGGCGGTGCGCGAGCCGGACTACAACCAGGCGGCCCTGGCCGAGAACGCCGAGACCATGGACTACATCCGCGCCCTGTCCGAGGAGATCCTGGAGGGGTACTTCAACCCGGAGCCGGGCGATTTCGAGAAAAAGGGCGACTGGTTCATCCGCGAGCGCAAGATCTACTACGACACGGACGGCATCCTCGAACAGCAGCGCGAGCGGCTGAAAGACTGCGACCAGTGCCGCGGCCTGCGGCTCATCAACACGAGTTCCAGCCGCATCCTCCCCTGCCTGGGCGTGGAGCTGCCCATCGACTGCTGCCCGGCCTGCGAGCGCGAGGGCTACGAGGCTTTCCACAACACCCACGACGACTACCTGGTGGCGCAGCTGCTCGACCAGAAGAACAAGCGCTTCGAGTACCGGCCGCAGAAGTAGCGGCCGCCGCCATCCCCGCCCGGACCGCTGCGGTCGGCACCACACGGAGGCCCCCATGAACCACATGCAGGAGCGGCTCGGTTCCTGGCAGGTCGGCGACGACCGGGACAGCGGCCGCGCCTCGTTTCGGGTGTTCTTCCCGGACGAGGAACGCGGCCTGGCCCACAACATCGATACCATCCGCGTGTGCGGCGACTTCCAGCACTACCTGGGCGGCGGGGACTGGGATCCGGCGAGTGCGCCGCAACTGGTGCGCGAGCCCCACCCCGAGGGCGAAACCTGGTCCTGTACCACTGACCAGTCCCTGCCCGCCGGTTTCTACGAGTACAAGTACCTGGTCAGCTTCCGCGACCCGGCCGAACCGGTCCGCTGGGTGAGCGACCCGTTCGCCCGCTACGGCGGCAGCCGCAACCTGAACGCGGCCCTGGTCATCGGCGGCAGCCGGCCGGCGGACAACCTGGTGCGGCCGCTTGCCGGCGGCCGCCGGCCGCTCCGCGACCTGGTCGTCTACGAACTGATGATCGACGACTGCACCGCCGGCGAGCGCGGTGTGCGGGCGCCGCTCGACGCGGTCCGCGACCGGCTCGATTATCTCGTGGACCTGGGCGTGTCCGCCATCCTGTTCCTGCCCTGGACCGCCTGGACCGACGAGCGGTTCTCCTGGGGCTACACGCCCGCGCTCTACTACTCGGTGAGCTACCGCTACGCCAACGACCTCAACCGGCCCACGGAAAAGCTCTCCTGGCTCAAGCACCTGGTCAGCGAATGCCACGACCGCGGCCTGCACGTCATCATGGACGGGGTGTTCAACCACGTGGCCACGGCCTTTCCCTACAAGGGATTCTACCAGAACTGGGACGCGGACTGTCCGTTCACCGGCCGGTTCGCCGGCGAGTTCCCCGGCCTGCAGGACCTGGACTTCAACAACCGCTGCACCCAGGAGCTGATCCTCGACGTCTGCCGCTACTGGATCCGGGTGTTCGGCATCGACGGCATCCGCTTCGACAACACGGTCAACTTCTACGTCCACGGCGACAACCGCGGCCTGCCGCGGCTCATTGCCGACCTGGCCGACGAGTTGGAGGCGGTCGGCGAGGCCAACTTCTCGTTCACCCTGGAGCACCTGCAGCTGGACGCGGCCCAGGTGGTCAGGGACACCCGGGCCACCAGCTACTGGGACAACGGGCTGTACGGTCACTTCTTCGACGGCCTGTGGCACGACCGCATCCGGCCCGGTCTGCTCAACGCGCTCAACACCAACCGCTGGCTGCAGGGCACGGGCAAGGCGCC
Organism: Desulfobulbus sp.; assembly: GCA_017998195.1. GTDB lineage: Bacteria > Desulfobacterota > Desulfobulbia > Desulfobulbales > Desulfobulbaceae > Desulfobulbus. The sequence continues at coordinate 1,766 of JAGODN010000250.1, forward strand.
GACCCTGTACCTGGGCAATCACGACCACGCCCAGGTCGCCTGGCAGGCCGGGGCGCGGGACAACGCGGGCGCGGCCCGCTGGTATTGCACCCAGCCCTGGGCCGTGGCCCTGTTGACCGCTCCGGGCGCGGTGCTCCTCCAGAACGGCCAGGAGTTCGCCGAGGACCAGTGGCTGCCCGAGGACGACCAGGGCAGCGGCCGGCGGGTGCAGTCGCGGCCGCTCCACTGGGACTACCGCTTCGACCGCTACGGCCGGCCGCTGCTCGCCCTCTACCGGCGGCTCATCCACCTGCGCCGGGACCACCCGGTGCTGCGCGGCGACGGCTTCGCCCCCCACTGGTGGGAGGAGTGGCAGCGCGAGTTCAATGCGGACGGCCTGGGCATTGACTGCGGCCGCCAGCTGCTCGTCTATCGCCGCTACCTGGACGACGACACGGGCCACCGCACCTGGGCCCTGATCGCCCTCAATTTCTCGGCCGAAACTCATTGGCTGGAGCTGCAGTTCCCGGAGGACGGCGCCTGGACCAACCTGCTCGCTGAGCCGGAGTGGACCGTCGAGGTCACGGACCGGCAATACCGGCTGGAGATTCCCTCCCACTGGGGGGTGATCCTCCACAAGGCCTGAACGCGGCTCCCATGCGTCCCGTGCTGACCATCCTGGTGGCGGGTCTCGCCTTTCTGGCCGGGCTGAGCGCGCAACCGCGCGGTTTGTTCCCCGGCCTGCTCGCCGGCCTGGTCGCCTACCTGGCCCTGAGTGTGCAGGAGTTGCGCCGCCGGGTGGCCCGGCTGGAGGCGGAACGGACCGAATCGGCCCGGACGGACGCGGCCACGACCGCCGCGCCGGCTTCGCCACCGCCGGTCCCGCCAACAGCGCCGGCACCCATGTCCTTGCCCCCGGCCGCGACCGAACCCGGCACCGGGCCGCCAACAGAATCCCCGCCGCCGCGCCGGCGGCTCGCCGACCTGTTCGCACCCGTCGTCGGCTTCCTCACCCGCGGCAACCCGGTGCTCAAGGCCGGCCTGGTGGTCCTGTTCTTCGGGGTGGCCTTCCTGCTCAAGTACGCGGCCCAGCGCGAGCTGATCCCGCTCGAACTGCGCTTGGCGGCCGTGGCCGCGGGGGGCCTGGCGCTGCTTTGCACCGGCTGGCTGCTGCGGCGGCGGCATGCTCTCTACGGCCTGGGACTGCAGGGCGGCGGCATCGGCATCCTCTACTTGGTGGTGTTCGCCGCGGCCCGGCTTTACCAGCTCCTGCCCATGCCCCTGGCGTTCGCGCTGCTCGCCACCCTGGTGGGGTTGTCCTGCCTGCTCGCCGTGCTCCAGGAGGCCCGCACCCTGGCCACGGCCGGCACCATCGGCGGCTTTCTCGCGCCGGTGCTGCTCTCCACCGGCGCGGGCAGCCACGTGCAGCTGTTCACCTACTACGCGCTGCTCAACGCGGGCATCCTGGCCATCGCCTGGTTCAAGGCCTGGCGCGAACTCAACCTGGTCGGCTTTGTCTGCACCTTCGGCATCGCCACCCTGTGGGGCGTACTCGGCTACCGGCCCGAACTGTTCGCCTCCACCGAACCCTTCCTGCTCTTCTTTTTCCTTCTGTACGTGGCCGTGTCCGTGCTTTTCGCCCTGCGCCAGCCGCTCGTCCTGCGCGGCCTGGTCGACGGGCCGCTCGTGTTCGGCCTGCCCCTGGTCTTCGCCGGCCTGCAGACCGCGCTGGTGCAGGAGTTCCGTTACGGCCTGGCCTACAGCGCCCTGGGGCTGGGCCTGTTCTACACCCTGCTCGCCCGGGCGATCTGGCACCGGGCGGCCGGGAGCCTGCGGCTGCTGAGCGAATGCTTTCTCGCCTTAAGCCTGGTCTTTGCCAGCCTGGCCATTCCGCTCGGCCTGGACCCGGCCTGGACCACGGCCGCCTGGTCGCTCGAGGGCGCGGCCCTGGTCTGGCTGGGCGTGCGCCAGGGGCGGCGCGGCCTGGTCCGCTTCGGCCTGGTGCTGCAGGCCGGCGCGGGACTGGCCTTCCTTGCCCAGTCCACCCTGCCGCCGGGCTCGCTGACCCTGGCCAACCGTGTCTTTCTCGGCAGCGTCCTGGTGGCCGGGGCCGGGCTGTGTTCCGCCCGGTGGCTGGAGCAGGACCCGGACCCGGCCCTGGCCAGCAGGCCGCGGGTGATCGACCTGGTGCTCGCCTGGGCGCTCGGCTGGTGGTATGTGGGCGGCTATCGCGACCTGGACTGGCACTTCCACTGGCGGGCCCTGTTCCCGGCCTTCCTCCTCTTCGCCTGCCTGACCGCGGCCGTTCTCGGCCCGCTCGCCCGCCGGCTGGCCTGGCCGCGGCTCGCGGCTACGCTGCTCGTCCTGCTGCCGCTCGCCTGGCTGGCCCTGGCCGGCCAGGCCCTGCTCCGCGGCGGCCCGCTGCTGGTCGGCTGGGGCTGGCTCGCCTGGCCGCTGCTGTTCCTGCTTCATTTTGTCCTGCTCAGGCGCTGCGAGCCGCTTCTGCCCGCGCGCCTGACCCCGGCCTGGCACGC
>JAGODN010000018.1 GCA_017998195.1 Desulfobulbus sp.
CGCATGTTGCCGGCCACGTGGCCGGACTGGAGGATCAGGTCAATGCCCGCACAGGTGCGGGCGATCTCCCGGTTCTCGGCGTAGGAGTAGTTGGACAGGAGCAGGACGAAGTCCGACCGGCCCGCGACCCGATCCACGGCCTGGGGCAGAACCTGGCGCCAGGGAAGGAGTGCCCCTCCCGCCGGCGGCCGGGCATGGTCGGTGACCGCCAGCACGGCCAGGCGGAGTCCGCCCGCCTGATGATGCATGAGCGGCGTGAACAGCGGCCGGCCGGTGGCCGGGTCGACCAGGTTGAGCGACAGCCAGTGGAAATCCGGCGGCCGGTGCAACTCCCTGAGCAAGGCGATGCCGCCCGCCAGGTCGCGGGAGCCGATGCCGGCGAAGCGGACGCCCATCTGGTGGACCGCGGCGACGATGCCCTCGGCGCCGATCCGGGCCGCGGCCAGTTCCGCCGGGGGGACCGCATCGGTTTCGAACAGCAGGTTGCCGCTCTCCACCACGAGCGTGGGCTTGCTCTCGCGGGCGAGGGTGTGGACGAGGTGCGCTTTCTTGGACAGACCGCCCAAGCGGTTGCGGCGTCAGCCGCAGGGTTCGAGTTCGCCGAGCAGGTCGTTGGCGTAGACGATGCGCAGTTCGGCGGCCGTGGCCAGGCTGGCGGCGCAGGGGGCGAAAAGTGCCAGCAGCACGGCCAGCAGCAGGGGCAAGGGATTATTTCCTGGGTGTTTTTGATTCATGCTGCTCTGCTCGCTCCTTGAGAATCTGTTTCCATTTGCGCAGGCGGTCACCGATGATCGCCTCGTAGCCGCGGTTGGTCGGCTGGTAGTAGGTGGTGCCGGCGAGTTCCGGCGGCAGGTGCTCCTGCAGCACCAGCCCGTCCCGGTCATCGTGGGCGTAGCGGTAGCCCTTGCCGTAGCCAAGCTCGCGCATGAGCCCGGTGGGGGCGTTGCGCAGGTGCAGCGGCACCGGCAGGGAGCCGGTGCGTTCGATGTCCGCCCGCACCTTGTGCCAGGCCGCGTACACGGCGTTGCTCTTCGGGGCCGTGGCCAGGTAGGCGGCCACCTGCATGAGGGCCAGTTCGCCCTCGGGCGAGCCGAGCAGGTGGTAGGTTTCGCGGCCGTTCAGGGCCACCTGCAGGGCCTGCGGGTCGGCGTTGCCGATGTCTTCGGCGGCGAAGCGGATCATCCGCCGGGCCAGGTAGAGCGGATCCTCGCCGCCCACGAGCATGCGCGCAAGCCAGTAGAGGGCGCCGTCCGGGTCACTGTCGCGCAGGCTCTTGTGCAGGGCCGAGATCAGGTTGTAGTGCTCCTCGCCGCGGGCGTCGTAGCGCAGGGTGCGCTGCTGCAGGGTCTCGCGGGCGCGCTCGAGCGTGATCAGGGCGCCGCCGCTCACGGCTCCGGGCGAACCGGCCTGGTCGAGGGTGAGCGCGGCCGCGGTCTCCAGCAGGTTGAGGGCCCGCCGGCAGTCGCCGTCCGCGGCGGTGGCGAACAGGTCCAGGGCCGCCGGGTCGATCGTTAGCCCCTGTCCGCCCAGGCCGTGGTCCGGGTCGACCAGGGCCCGCTCCAGCACCCGGCGGATGTCGGCCGCGGCGAGCGGCGCCAGCACCAGCACCTGGCAGCGGGAGAGCAGCGGCGCGGTGATCTGGAAGGAGGGGTTTTCCGTGGTCGCGCCGATCAGGGTGAGCAGGCCGCTTTCCACGTGGGGCAGGAAGGCGTCCTGCTGACCCTTGTTGAAGCGGTGGATCTCGTCGACAAAGAGGATGGTGGCCGTGCCGTTTTCCTCCTGCAGCGTTTTCGCCTGCTCGACGATCTGGCGCACCTCCTTGACCCCGGAGAGCACAGCCGAGAAAAAGACGAAATGCGCGGCCATGGCACGGGCGAGGATGGTGGCCAGGGTGGTCTTGCCCGAGCCGGGTGGTCCCCAGAGCACCAGCGAGGGCAGCCGACCGCTGTCGATCAGTTGGCGGAGCAGTCGCCCCTCGCCGACCAGGTGTTCCTGGCCGACGAAGTCCTCGAGCCGGGTCGGCCGCAGGCGTTCGGCCAGCGGGCTGTGCACGGTTTTCCGGTTGTTCATGGCCGGCCACTATACCCCATGTGGCCGGGAAAGGACAGCGGCCGGGCAGCTGGCCGGGCCCGGAGGAGCCAATTTCTTGCACTGCCGCCGTGCCGATGCTACCATGGGCCGACTTCCTGACCTATACCGGACCCTGCATGCGACCCACTGTGCTTCTTCATACCGCCGACGACCCCCAGGCAGCGTCGATCCTGGCCCTGCTCAGCCTGCCGCAGGTGATCCGCTGCCGTGAGCGGAGCGAACTGGAGCCCTGCTGCCGCGGCCGCAGCATTGCCCTGGCCCTGATAGTGGAGGACAATGCGGGTGCCGACGTGTGCGGGGTGCTGGCCCGGCTGACAGCGCTCCAGCCCGGCATCGCCGGCCTGCTGCTCACCCCCCGGAGCGACAGCGCCTCGCTGGCCGCGGCCCTGGAGGGCGGGTTCGCCGGCGTGGTCCAGCTGCCGGTGGACGGCGCCCGGCTCATGCGCGTGGTCGGCCAGGCCATGGAGCGCTACCGGCTGCAGCAGGAGAACACCCGGCTGCGCACCCTGCTGCCGCTCTACCGGCTCGGCGAGCAGTTCTTTTCGGCGACGAGCGAAAAGGAGATCCTCGACGACCTGGTTTCGGCGGTGGAGCGGCAGACCGCGGCCAGCCAGATCACGGTCATGCTGCACGATCCCGTGGACGGCTGCCTGCACATCGCCGCCAGCCGCGGCATGGACCCGGCCCTGACCGCGTCCATCCGCCTGCAGCCCGGCGACCAGATCGCCGGCTGGGTGTTCCAGCGCGGCAAGCCGGTGCTGCTCAACAAGGAGGACCAGCACGGCTCGATCTTCTCGCCCCTCCTGCGCCAGCCGGACATCGTTTCGTCCATCTCCTTTCCCCTGCAGCTGCGCAGCCGCATCCTCGGCGTGCTCAACATCAGCCAGCGGCAGACCGACGAGCGCTTTTCCGAGGCGGACATCGAGATGCTGGCGATCATCTGCAGCCAGGCCGCGGCCGCCCTGGACAATGTCCGCGCCCGCCACCAGCTGGCCGAGACCACCCGCATGCGCACCCTGCTCGAGCAGTACGTGGCCCCGGAGGTGGCGGACCTGCTCATCCGCGAGCGATCGGACCTGATGGGGCTGGGCGAAATCAAACCGGTGACCGTGCTGTTCGCCGACATCCGCAACTTCACCCGCCTGGTGCAGCAGGTGGAACTGCCGGCCCTGCGCTCCTTTCTCAACGAATTCTTCCGTTTCTTCACCGACGAGGTGTTCCAGCAGCGGGGTACGGTGAACAAGTTCATGGGCGACGCGGTGCTGGCGGTGTTCGGTGCGCCGGTGGCCCTGGAGCGGCCCAACCTGGCGGCGGCGCGTTCGGCCTGGGCGATCCGCGCCCGGTTCCGGGACTTGCGCGACCGCTGGGCCGTGGACCACGAGGACTTCCGCGGCGTTGACCTGGGTATCGCCGTGACCTGCGGCCGGGTGTTCCTGGGCAACGTCGGCAGCTCCAGGCGGCTCGACTACACCGTGGTCGGCAACGAGGTCAACATCGCCCAGCGGCTGGCCTCGGAATCTTCCGCCTGCCAGGTGTACCTGACCGGTGCGGTGCAGGCCGAGATCGCTGATGCCTTCGCGGTGCGCGAGGTGGGCGAGGTGCGGCTGCGCGGGGTCGAGGGCTTCACCCGGGTGTTCGCCATCGACCGCGAACTCTGAACCGGCCGCCCCCGTTTCCGGTGCGGCCTCGGTAATCGCCGTGAAAAAGCGGCCGGCCCGGTGTATAGTACGCCGCCTGGGCGGCGGGCGTCAGCGGCCGTCGGCACAGGCTTCTTGCAGACCAGCACGGCAGGCGCCCTGCGACGGCGCGCTGCCTGATTTTTTTTGTTCGTGAGGGAGAAGGGAGAGCGGATCGATGAAACTCTGCGACGAGGAGCTGTTCTGCTCCCGGTGCTACGTGAACGGCCAGTGGCTGGAGAGCCGGGAGGGGCGGCGGCTCCGGGTGTTCGACCCGGCCAGCGGCGAGCGCATCGGCTCGGTGCCGGCGTTTGGCCGTAGCGAAACCGCGGCCGCGATCACGGCGGCCCATGCGGCCTGGGCTCCCTGGCGGGCGCTGACCGCCAGGGAGCGGGCGCGGCTGCTGCGACGCTGGTACGATTTGATCATCGCCAACCTGGACGACCTGGCGCGGATCATGACCCGGGAGCAGGGCAAGCCGCTTGCCGAGGCGCGGGAGGAGGTCCGCTACGGGGCCCGCTACGTCGAGTGGTACGCGGAGGAGGCCAAGCGGGTTTACGGGGAAACCATCCCCATGGCCCGGCAGGGCAAACGCATCCTCGTGCTGCGCGAGCCGGTGGGGGTATGCGCGGCCATCACCCCGTGGAACTTCCCTTCGTCCATGATCACCCGCAAGGCGGCCCCGGCCCTGGCGGCCGGCTGCCCGGTGGTGGTCAAGCCGGCGGCCCGGACCCCCTTTTCGGCGCTCGCCCTGGCCCGGCTGGCGGACCGGGCCGGCATCCCGCCGGGCGTGTTCAACGTGGTCACCGGCCCGGCGGCCGAAATCGGTTCGGAATTGACCGCCAACCCGCTGGTGCGCAAGCTCAGCTTCACCGGTTCCACCGCGGTGGGCAAGCTGCTCATGCGCGACTGCGCGGCCACGGTGAAGAAGATCTCGCTGGAGCTGGGCGGGCACGCACCGTTCATCGTCTTTGCCGACGCCGATGTGGCGGCGGCCGTGCGCGGGGCCATGGCCTCCAAGTATCGCAATTCCGGCCAGACCTGCGTGTGCGCCAACCGTTTCATCGTCCACGAGGCGGTCTTCGAGCAATTTGCCGCCGGGCTGGTGGCGGCGGTGCGGCAGCTGCGCATCGGCTGCGGCTTCGAGGAGGGGGTTCACCAGGGGCCGCTCATCGATGTCGGGGCGGTGCGCAAGGTGGAGGCGCACATCGCCGACGCCCTGGCCCGGGGGGCTCGTCTCGCCTGCGGCGGCCGGCGGGTCGAGGGGCCCGGCCATTTTTTCGAGCCCACCGTGCTGCTCGACGTCAGGCCGGAGATGCGCATCGCCCGCGAAGAGACCTTCGGCCCGGTGGCGCCGCTGTTCCGCTTCCGTGAGGACCATGAGGCCGTCCGCCTGGCCAACGACACCCCCTACGGCCTGGCCGCCTATTTCTACAGCCGCGACATCGGCCGCGTCTGGCGCACAGCCGAATCGCTGGAATACGGCATGGTGGGCATCAACACCGGTCGCATGTCGTCCGAGGCGGCGCCGTTCGGCGGCATCAAGGAGTCGGGCATCGGCCGCGAGGGCTCACGCCACGGCATCGAGGAATACCTGGAGATGAAATACCTCTGCCTGGGCGGTCTCGACCAGCAGCCGGGCGGCTGAGCGCCGCTCAGCCGCCGGCCTCGTCCCGGTCCAGGTCGCGGCTGTCGATGAAGGCGTAGGCGCTGTGGTTGTGGATGGACTCGAAGCTCTCCACGCCCACCGAGAACCAGGCGATGAGCGGGTGGCGACGCGCCCGCTGGGCGACCATGCGGGCCACGTCCTCGACGAACATCGGGTGGGCGTAGGCGGCCTCGGTGACGAACTTCTCGTCCGGCCGCTTGAGCAGGGCGTAGACCTCGGCCGAGCCGCAGCCTTCGACCATGGTGATCAGGTCTTCCAGCCAGATGAGCGCGGTGGGTTGGAGAGTGAGGGTGACCTCGGCCCGCTGGTTGTGCGCCCCGGCTAGGCTGATCTCCTTGGAGCAGGGGCAGAGGGTGGTCACCGGCACGGTGACGGTGAGCATGGGCTCGCCCGTGTCCGCGGAGGAGGCGGTGAAGCCGCACTGGTACTCCATCAGGCTCACCGTGCCGGACACCGGCGCCCGCTTGGCGATGAAGTAGGGGAAGGACATGGTCAGGCGGGCCTCGTCGGCGTGCAGCTGGTCGCGCACCCGGGCGAGCAGGGCGGGAAACAGGCCGGCATGGATGTCGGGCAGATGTTCGCCCAAGAGAGCGGTCATCGCACTCACGCAGGATTCCAGCCGGTCCGCGGGCATGCGCGCCATCAGGTCGACCGTGGCCACGGTCTGCTGCAGGCCGCCGCCCTTCTCGGGCAGGCGCACCGGGCAGGCGAAATGATGAATGCCGACGGTTTGGATGGACATGGCGGTTTCCCCCGGGAAGTGTTTCCCCGCCCCATACCCGATTTTTCCCCGGCCGGCAACCGGGCACAGCGGCGGGCCGGTCCGCATCTTTGTTTGATCGAACCGGCAAACTGTGGTATTCAGCCGAGATACCGAAAACCGCGGGCAGACACATGGACTCCGTACGAATCGATAAATGGCTGTGGGCGGCCCGCTTCTTCAAGACCCGCTCGCTCGCCTCGCAGGCGGTGAGCGGCGGCCATGTGGACGTCAACGGCAGCCGGGTCAAGCCGGCCCGGGCGGTGCAGGCGGGCGACCTGCTGGCCATCCGTCGGGACCAGGTCGAATGGACGGTCCAGGTGCTGGCGGTGAGCGACAGGCGCGGACCGGCCACCGTGGCCCGCACCCTCTACGCGGAAACCGAGGCCTCGATCGCCAGGCGGGAACGCCAGCAGGAGGAGCGCCGCGCCCTGGGGCAGCAGGGCGGCTTCCCCGAGCGCCGACCGGACAAGCACGAACGGCGGAAGATCCGTCAATTCCTCAAAAAAGAGTGAACCCAGCAAGGAGAGGCCCATGCAACGAGCCCAGCGGGCGCTGATCAGTCTGACCGACAAATCGGGGTGCGAGCCGTTCGCCGCGGCCCTGGCCGCCCTCGGCATCGAGATCCTGTCCACCGGCGGCACGGCGAGCATGCTGCGCGCCGCCGGGGTGCCGGTCACCGACGTGTCCGCCTTCACCGGCTTCCCGGAGATGCTCGACGGCCGCGTCAAGACCCTGCACCCCCTGGTGCACGGCGGCATCCTCCATCAGCGCGACAACCAGACCCACCTGCAGCAGTGCGCCGAACACCACATCCGACCGATCGACATCGTGGCCGTCAACCTCTACGCCTTCACCGCCACCGTGGCCAAACCCGGCTGCACCCTGGCGGACGCCATCGAGAACATCGACATCGGCGGGCCGACCCTGCTGCGCGCCGCGGCCAAGAACTACCGCGACGTGAGCGTGATCGTCGACCCGGCCGATTACCCCCGGGTGCTCGCCGAACTCGAGGCAGACGGCAATACCCGCCTCGTCACCCGCTTCCGGCTGGCGCGCAAGGTGTTCGCGCTCACAGCAAGCTACGACGCGGCCATCAGCCGCTACCTCGAGACCATCGACCCGGCGGCCGAAGCGTCCCTGGCGGAGGACCGGCGGAATGCGTAAGCTGGCGGTACTGCTCTCCGGCAGCGGCCGGACCCTGGACAACTTCCACCAGCGGATCCGGGCCGGCGCGCTCCGCGCCGAGATCCAGGTGGTGGTGAGCAACGTGGCCTCGGCCCTTGGCCTGGAGAAGGCCCGGCGCTACGGCTACCCGGCCTTCCATGCCGCCTCGGACGCGGAGATCAATGGCATCCTGGCCGGTTACGACATCGATCTGATCGCCCTGGCCGGCTACCTCAAGCTGTACACGCCGCCGCCGCAGCTGCGCCGCAGCGTGCTCAACATCCACCCGGCGCTCATCCCGTCGTTCTGCGGGGCCGGCTTCTACGGCCACCACGTGCACGAGGCGGTCAAGGCCAAGGGCTGCACGGTGAGCGGCTGCACGGTCCATTTCGCCGACGAGCGTTACGACGAGGGCCCCATCGTCCTGCAGCAGTGCGTCACCCTGGACGACAACGACAGCCCGGACGACATCGCCGCCCGGGTATTCACGGCCGAGTGCGAGGCCTTTCCCGAGGCGATCAACCTGGTGGACGCCAAGGGCTGCGAATACTTCTGGAGGAGGGTGGGATTATGACCGCGCGCACCATCATGATCGGCAGGGACATCGACCGCAGCCTGGACCGCATCAGCCTGGAGATCGTCGAGCGCAACCACGGGGTGGCCGACCTGAGCATCGTCGGCATCCACACCGGCGGCGTGTTCCTCGCTCAGCGCATCAAGCGCCGCATCGAGGAGCGGGAGGGCGTCACCCTGCCGGCGGGCAACCTGGACATCACCCTCTACCGGGACGACTGGAGCCTCATCTCCCAGAACCCGATCGTCAAGAAGTCGGAGATCGGTTTCCTGCTCGAGGACCGGCGGGTGATCCTGGTGGACGACGTGCTCTTCACCGGCCGGACCATCCGCGCCGCCCTGGACGCGATCATGGACTACGGCCGGCCCCTGTCCATCCAGCTGGCGGTGCTCATCGACCGCGGCGGCCGGGAGTTGCCCATCCAGCCGGACTACGTGGGCATGGCCGTTGCCGCTTCGGCGGGCGAGCGGGTGGACGTGCTCCTCGACGAAAAAGACGGCCGGGACGAGGTGGTCCTTTCCCGGCGGTGAGGGCGTCATCCGCCCGGCCGCCGCACGCGGTCCAGCCCGCCGGCCCCGGCCGGCTTCCACCCGACCCGAACAGCAGGTGACCCGAGGGGCACAACCATGAGCGAACCGAGCACATCGCCCCGCATCCCCGAGGATCTCGAGGCCGTCTGCCAGCGGATCCGCGAAAAGGCGGAGAGTTACGAAAAGTACAACTTCTCCCGCGGCCGCAACGATTTCCTCAAGGCTTTCTTCGACCTCGCCCAGGAGTACGACAGCCTGGACGACTTCTACCGGATCTGCGTGTCCGTGCCCCTGGCCCTGGTGAACGTGGCCAGCGCCCTCTACCTCTGCCAGGGAGCACAGGGCGGCCTGCAGCTGGTCTGCTCGAGCGAACGGGGCGTCCTGGCCGAACCCGAGCCGGCCCGGGAGCCCATCGGGATGCGCGACACCCCCTACGAGGCGGACGGCACCTACGTCATCCCGATCTTCAGCAAGCAGTTCATCCACAACCGGGAAAACTTCGACCAGGACGACCGGCAACCGCACCGCTGGCCGCACCTGGGCGGCCTGTGCGGCGACGGCTGCACCCTGGGCATGTACGCGGTCCGCCGCCGGGGCGGGCTGTCCGAGACCGACCGGTTCTTTTTCACCAAGTACGCCAACCGCATCGGCTACAACCTGAACAACCGGCTCATCGCCCGGCAGAACATCGACCGTTTGAAGTTCATCAACACCCTGGTGATCGACATCGAGCACAACGTGATTGTGCCCAACATGTACTTCAAGCACCTGTTCAACCAGCTGAAGAAAAAGATCGGCACCATCGAGGACCTCAAGCGGGAGATGGCCGGCCACGGCGGCCGGGCCGAAGCGGGCCGCTGCGACCGGTGCTGCGCCCGCCTGCAGACCCTGCAGGAGGATCTGCTCCAGTACTACCAGGAACTGGTCAAGCACCACGCCAACATGAGCCTGTTCATCGAGAGCCTGTTCCGGCGCGAGCATTTCGAACGCGGCCACCTTGTGCTCCACCCGCGCCGCTGCTTCATCGAGCGGGAGGTGATCATCCCCCAGCTGGAGCACTACGCCAGCCGGCTCAGCGCGGCCCGCATCACCGTGGACCGACCGATGAACATGCACGAGGAGGAGTTCCCGATCATGGTCGATATCGGCCTGCTGGCGCAGGTGTACGCCAACCTGTTCTCCAACGCGGCCAAGTACACCCGGGAGATCATCGACCACCGCGGCAACCCGCGCAAGGCCATGGCCTACGGCCGGGAGATCGTCGACGGTTTACTCCGGCCCGGCCAGAAGGGGATCAAGTTCAACGTGTTCACCACCGGGCCGACCCTGTCCGAGGAGGAGGCCGGCCGGCTGTTCACCGAGGGCATGCGCGGCGACAACGACCGCGACGTGCCCGGCACCGGCCACGGGTTGTCGTTCATCCGCCACGTGATCGAGATGCACGGCGGCCGGGTCGGCTACGAGCCGACCCAGGAAGGCAACAACTTCTACTTCATCCTGCCGCTGCCGCCCGTGGATTACCCGCTCGCCCTCGCGTCCCCGGCCGAATAGGCGATTTCCCGCCGCACCTTGCGCTCCCCCTTTTTCTTTTGCCGATGACCACCACCGCCCCGGCCACGGACATGGAACTGCTCGCCCCGGCCGGCACCCTGGCCGCCTTCGCGGCGGCGCTGGAGGCCGGCGCGGACGCGGTCTACGTCGGCGCCCCCGGCCTGAACGCGCGGGCGCTGGCGCGCGATTTCACCTTTGCCGAGATCGCCGCCATGACCCGTCACGCCCACGAACAGGGCAGGCGGCTGTACGTGGCCATGAACAGCCTGGTCAAGGAGGGCGAACTGCGCCTGGCCTTGGAGAACCTGGAGGCGCTGGCGCGCATCGGCCCGGACGCGCTCATCATCCAGGACCTGGGCCTGCTCCACCTGGCCCGCCGCTTCTTTCCGGAGTTGCGGCTGCACGCCTCGACCCTGATGACCGCGACCAGCAGCCTGGCGGCGAGCCGGTTCGCTTCGCTCGGGTTTTGCCGGGTGGTGCTCGCGCGCGAGCTGAGCCTGGCCGAGATCCGCACCATCGGCGAGCGGAGCGGGGTTGAGCTGGAGATCTTCATCCACGGGGCCATGTGCTTCAGCTATTCCGGACTGTGCCGCTTCTCCAGCCTGCACGGCGGCAAGTCGAGCCTGCGCGGCCAATGCGTGCAGCCCTGCCGCCGCCGTTACGACTGGCTGCCGTCGGGCAAGCGGGCCGCGGCCGCCGGCGGTCGGGGCGGCGGCTACCTCTTTTCCATGAACGACTTGAGCGGCATCGACCACCTCGCCGGGGCGCGCGCGGCCGGGGTGGTCAGCCTCAAGATCGAGGGACGGCTCAAGTCGGTGGAATACGTGCGCAGCACGGTGCGCGCCTACCGGCTGGCCCTGGACGCGCTGGAGGCTCCGCCCGGCCGGCGCGAGCAGCTGCTCGCCGAGGCGCACCGCTGCCTGGAGGAGTCCATGGGGCGGAAGCGCTCGCCCGGTTTTTTCGTGCCCGGTGCAGAGGCGGGGCTGATCGTGCCGCGACTCTCCGGCAACACCGGCGAGGTGGTCGGCCGGGTGGTGCGGCTGGAGTTGTCCGGCGGCCGCAAGGGCGCGGCCGCGGCCCAGGTGGAGTTGAAGGCCGCGGTCCGGCTCGGTGACCGGCTGCGGCTCTACGACGAGCGCACCGACGGCCGCTGGAGCTTCACCCTGCGGCGGATCGAGGCGGGCGGGCGACCGGTCGAGCAGGCCCGCCCGGGGCAAACGGTGCGCATCGCCCTCACCGGGGTCGACCCCGCCGGCCTGCGCCAGCCCTTTTCCGGCCTGCTCTTCCGGGTCGACGTGGGTGATCGGCCGGGGGCGGGGCGATCAACGCCGGCGCGGCGGGTCGCCTCGGTCCGCTTTGTTCCGGCTGACCCGGCACGCATCGACCGGCTGCTCGCCGAGTTTGCGCCCGCAGTTCGGGGCGACCGGAGGGGCGCGCCGCGGGGACGGAGCCGCGCACCGGCAACGCCGACCGAGTGGTGGCTGCGCATCCCCGGGCCGGAGGTGATCGTGCCGCGGCTGCCGTTCCCGGTGGCCCGGCTGCTGGTTGACCTGGACCGGCGCAACCTGGAGCTGTTTCTGCAGGGGAGGGGCCGGTCGCGGCATCGGCCGGCACCGCTGGTCTGGGTGCTGCCGCCGGTGATCGTCGAGGAGCGGCTCGCCTGGTACGCCCAGGCCATCGGCCGGCTGCACCAGGCCGGCGAGCGGTCCTTCCAGGTCGGTCACATCACCCAGATCGGCCTGTTCACTTCCCCCGGCACCGACCCGGCCGGGCATGGTTTTGAACTCGCTGGTGATTCCACGCTCAACATGGTAAACAGTGCGGCTCTGCGGGAGGCGGCCCGCCAGGGCCTGCGGGCGGTGCAGTTCTCCCTGGAGACCGACCGGCCGACCCTGGTGGCGGCCCTGGCCGCCTTTGCCGCCGGCCAAACGCCGGGCAGCGAACCCGGCCGGATGCGGGTCGGCCTGGCCGTCTACGGCCGGCCGCCGCTGTTCACCGCCCGGCTGGACGCGCCCCATTTCCAGGGACAGCGCTCCCTGGCCAGCCCGCGCGGCGAGCGCTACTACCTGGACCGGCAGGAGGAAAGCCTGCTCGTCCGACCCCACCAGGCCTTTTCCCTGCTCCAGCATGCGGGAGACCTCACCCGGGCCGGGGTGGACTATTTCGTCGTCGATATCAGCCAGGGCCAGCTGAAACGGGAATGCGCCGAGGTCACCGCCCTGCTCAGCGGCCGGGGCACGCTGCCCGAGGTATTTTCCGGCAACTATGATGGCATCCTGGCCTGAAACACGGTACAGGGTGACGTGGCCGGCAGTCCGTCCGTGCCGCTTGTTCTGGCGCAGTCCGCCGGCACGGAACCCCCAGACAGACAATTCATGAACAATTCCGAACTCTACGCGAAAATCCGCACGGTCCTCAAGCCCTACACCGGCAGGCTTGCGCTCGCCATGGTCGGCATGGTGGCGGTGGGCGGCTTCAACGCCCTGCAGGCCTACATGGTGCAGCCGCTGCTCGACGAGATCTTCTACAAGCACGACGCCCGCATGCTCAACCTGCTGCCGCTCGGGCTGCTGCTCGTCTTCTTCGTCAAGGGGCTGTTCTACTTCATGTATTCCTTCCTGCTCGAAAAGGTCGGGCAGAGCGTCATCCGTGACCTGCGCAACCGGGTCTACGCCCATCTCAACGCCCTGCCGCTCAGCTTTTTTCACCGCACCCCCACCGGTGAGCTGATCTCGCGCATCATCAACGACGTGAGCATGCTCCAGGGGGCGGTGTCGCACGCCCTCATCCACCTGCTGCGCGATTTCTTCTCGGTGATCGGCCTGCTCGCGGTCATCTTCTACATGGACTGGCGGCTGGCCCTGGTCTCGCTCGTCTTCCTGCCCATGGCGGCGGTGCCGATCGTGGTGTTCGGCAAGAAGTTCCGGCGCATCTCCACCAACTACCAGACCCGCATCGGCGAGGCCACCAACCAGCTGCACGAGACCATCGCCGGCATGCGCATCGTCAAGGCCTTCTGCATGGAAGACGCGGAGAAGCAACGGTTCTCCGGGACGATGCAGGATGTCATGGATATCCAGATGTCCGAGACCCGCTACCGCTGCCTCGCCCACCCGCTGGTCGAGTTCATGGGCGGCATCGGCATGGCCCTGATCATCTGGTTCGGCGGCATGCAGGTGCTGCAGGGCAATTCCACGCCCGGTACCTTTATGTCCTTTCTCACCGCCCTGATCATGCTCTACGAGCCGGTCAAGGGCGTGACCAGGATCAACGCCACCATCCAGCAGGGGCTGGCGGCGGCGACGCGCATCTTCGACCTGCTCGACATCGAGCCGGACATCCGCGAGGCCGGGGACGCCGTCGACCTGAAGCCGTTCAGCGAGAGCATCGAACTCGCCCGGGTCGGCTTCGCCTACGAGCCCGGTCAGCCGGTGCTCCGCGACCTCGACCTGCGGGTGCGCAAGGGCGAGGTGCTGGCCGTGGTCGGGCCGAGCGGCGGCGGCAAGACCACCCTGGCCAACCTCATCCCCCGGTTCTACGACGTCACCGAGGGCGCCCTGCGCATCGACGGGGTCGACATCCGCCGGGTGAGCCTGCGCTCGCTGCGCCGCCAGCTGGCCCTGGTCACCCAGCAGACCATCCTGTTCAACGACACCGTGCGCAGCAACATCGCCTACGGCAGCCAGGACCGCACCGACGAGGAGATCGTCGAGGCGGCCCGCGCCGCCTATGCGCTCGATTTCATCGAGGCCCTGCCGCAGGGTTTCGACACGGTGATCGGCGAGAGCGGCGCCCGCCTGTCCGGCGGCCAGCAGCAGCGGCTGTCCATCGCCCGGGCTCTGCTCAAGGACGCGCCCATCCTTATCCTCGACGAGGCCACCAGTTCGCTCGACACCGAGTCCGAGCGCGAGGTGCAGCGGGCCCTGGAAAACCTGATGCAGAACCGCACCACCATTGTCATCGCCCACCGGTTGTCGACCATCAAGAACGCCGACCGGATCATCGTCCTCAAGGAAGGCCGGCTGGTGGAGGAGGGCACCCACAGCCAACTGCTCGCCCTGGGCGGTGAATACAGCGGACTCTACCGGCTGCAGTTCGCCGACTGAGGGGACGATGGCGGCGGAGCACACCATGGGGGAGCGGGCCGGCCGGGTGAACGGCTGGCTGCTCGGCCTGCTGGCCTTCTGCCTGCCCCTGTCGACCACCGCGGTCACGGTCCTGGCCTCGCTGCTGCTCGTCGGCTGGCTGGTCGAGGGCAATTTTCGGGAGAAGTTCCGCGACATCCTCGCCAATCCGCTCTGCCTGGCGGTGTTCGCCTTTATCGGCGCCCACCTGGTCGGGCTGTTGTGGAGCGAACACCTGGACACCGGCTGGGAGGTCATCAACGAGCAGAGCAAGATCCTCATCCTGCCGGTGATGCTCACCACCGTGCGCAGCGAGCACCGCTGGCGCTATCTCGGCGCCTTCATCGCCGGGGTGACGGTGATCATGCTGTCCACCTACCTTGCCCTGTTCGGCCTGTTGTCGTACGCGGACGTCACCCCCGCGCACCTGACCAAGAAGACCACCCACGTGTTCTTCAACCCCATGCTCGCCCTGGCCATCTACCTGCTGCTCCACCGGCTCTGCCTGGGCGGGGTGCGGGGGGCGGCGCGCTGGTTGCTCCTGCTGCTTGTCGGCCTGATGACCGTGGACATGTTCATCACCGAGGGCCGGGCCGGACAGATGGTCTTCTTCGTGCTCATGGGACTGTTGCTGGTCCAGTGCTTCCTGCG
>JAGODN010000251.1 GCA_017998195.1 Desulfobulbus sp.
TCCTCGGGTTCCGCCTGCCGCGCAACTTCCGTTACCCCTACTTCAGCCAGTCCATCACCGAGTTCTGGCGGCGCTGGCATATCTCGCTCTCCACCTGGTTCCGCGACTACCTCTACATCCCGCTGGGTGGCAACCGGCGCGGCCGGGCGCGCACCCTGGTCAACCTGTTCGCAGTCTTCCTGCTCTGCGGCCTCTGGCACGGAGCGGCCTACACCTTTGTCCTCTGGGGCATGTTCCACGGGCTCCTGCTGGTGATCGAACGACTCGGGCTCGGCCGGCTGCTCGCCCGGCTGCCGCGGCCCCTTCGCCACCTCTACACCATGGCCGCGGTGCTGGCCGGCTGGGTGCTGTTCCGCGCCCACGACCCGGGCCAGGCCCTGGCCTTCTACCGGGCCATGGCCGGGCAGTCCGCGGCGGACCAGGCCGCACCCTTCCTCCACCTGGTCAGCCACGAACAGCTGCTCGCCTTCCTGCTCGCCTTCCTGTTCGCCACGCCGCTGGTGGAGCAGGTCTTCGGCCGGCTGCGACGGCTGCTCGCTGCCGGTTCGGGCGGCGCCCTGTTGCCGGTCGCGGCCCGGTTGCGCACCGGCTGGCGGGCCGTGTCCCTGTTCACCCTGTTCGTGCTCTGCTACATCTACGTGCTCGCCGGCACCTACAGCCCCTTCCTCTATTTCCGCTTCTGAGATGGCCGCACCTGCATCCAACGACCTGTCCCTGCGCTGGCCGGCGCGACTGTTGATCCTCCTCCTGGTGGTGCTGCTCAGCCTGCCGGCGGCGATCGGCCTCCTGGGACGGGACATTGCCCTGCTGCAGAACCTGGAGAACCGGCGGATGTCGCCCCTGCCGCCGTTGTCGCTCTTTCGGGAAAGTCCGCCGCAGTACATCGAGGCCCTGGACAGCTTTCTCAAGGACCGGGTCGGCTTCCGTCGCGACGCCAACGCCCTCTACCGCAAGATGCGCTTCTACCTGCTCAAGGATCCGCCCGCGCCGAACATCTCCATCGGTCGGGACGGGTTCGTGTTCATGAACTCGCACAAGGTGAACGAGCCGAACATCATCTTCGACCTGCTCTGCCTGCAGCAGACCGAGCCCAAACCGCAACTGGTGGCGGACATGGACCGCACCTTTGCCGACCTGAGCCGCTACTACCGGGGCCGCGGCTTCCCGGTGACCATCGCCCTCGCCCCCACCAACGTGGCCGTATACCCGGACAAGCTGCCGGCCAAGGTGGAGCGGAAATACCGCGACAGCTGCCGCGCCTACCCGACAGCCGACCACCTGATCAGCCGGCTGCAGCGACTGGGCCGGGAGCACGACCGCTACCGGCTCTACTACCCGCTGGAGCTGTTTCGGGCCCACCGCGATGAACCCTATTTTTATCCGAAGGAGACCTGGCACTGGTCGGGCCGTTCAGCCTTTCTCTTTGCCCGCGACCTGCTCCGGGCAAGCGGCGTGGTCGACCGGCTGCTGCTCGACGAACCGACCGAGGTGGACCAGATCGGCGACGACCTGGGCATGTTCTTCGGGTTCGGCCGCACCGTCCGCGCCCGCACCTACCCCTACGCCGGGTTCCGCACCGAGCGCGACCAGCCCGACTGGATCCTCGAGCTGTGCAAGCAGGGCAAGGCCCTGTGGCGCTACCGCACCGAGAATGCGCTCTCCGACAAGCGCGGCCTGCTCATCAGCAATTCCTTCGGCATCGAGCTGACCCCGCACCTGGCCCGGGGATTCAAGGAGTTCCACTTCTTCAATCTGAACCATCTCAAACCCGACGAGGAGCTCGAGTTCTTCCGCCGAATCGTCGACTTCACCCGGCCGGACCATATCTACGTACTGTTCGACGATGCCGGCTCCATCGCCGCGCCGCAGCGGCTGGCCGCCTTTGCTCAACTCGTGCGGGAACTCCCCGACTCCTCGGCAAACGGCAAAGGCGCCGAAAAGTCCGGATTGTAACGCTCGGCACTGGCCTCTTCCTGCACCCAGCCGTTCATGAACCCGAGCCGTTCCATCTCGGCCACGGCCTCGGCGTACTCGGCCGGCAGCAGCCGCCGGTCGAGCGGCGGCTCGGTCGCCACCAGGGGCGTGGGATTGTACTGGGCCATGAGCGACAGGGTGAGCCGCGGCGAGAGCGACTCGGCGAGAAAACGCAGCACCTGGCGGGTGTTGGCCATGGCCCCGGGCAGCACCAGGTGGCGGACGATGAGCCCGCGCTCGGCCAGGCCCTGGTCGTCCAGGTGGAGCACACTGCCCCGCTGGCGGTACATCTCGGCGAGCGCTGCGGCCGCGACCTCGGGATAGTCGCCGGCGCCGGACCAGTGCGCCGAGAGCGCCGGGTCCATGTACTTGCAGTCCGGCAGGTACACGTCCACCAGGTCATCGAGATGGCGCAGGGTTTCGACCCGGTCGTAGCCGTTGGAGTTGTAGACCACCACCGGCCGCAAGCCCTGCCGGCGCACGGCGGTGATGATCGCGGCCATCTGCGGCACCAGGTGCGAGACCGAGACAAAGCCGAGCCGGTCGATGCCGGTGTCGAGAATGCGGACGATGGCCTTCACCACCGTGTCCAGGGTCCAGCACTCCTCGCCGGTGTGCGCCTGCGGACGCGAAATCTGATGGTTCTGGCAGAAGCCACAGCGCAGGTTGCAGTGGGCAAAAAACACGTTGCAGATGCCGCGCTCGCCGCTGATCACCGGCTCCTCGCCGCGGTGCACGGTCACCGCGCTGACCGCGTAGCCCGCGCCGGTGCGACAGTAGCCGGAGGGGCCGGCGAAACGGTCGACCCCGCACCGGCGAGGGCAGAGACAACAGTGGCGGAGCGCTTCCGGGTCGAGCGGCGAGGGTGCGGGCATCATACGGGTTTTCCTTGCGAAGGGGAACGATCCTGTCTACTGCTGTCGGACCGGACACTATACCCTGCCTGCGCGAAAAGAACAGGCGGCAGTGGTCCCGGCCGGTCACCGGCCGCGCCGCCGCCCAACCGGAGGCGACCATGCCCAAACCGCCCCTGAACGGGGAGACCGCACCCCTGCTCGCTGACCTGCGGACCAAGGACAAGCTGCTGGCCGCGATGCACAAGATCAGCAGCCTGCTCACCCGGCCCATCCCCCTGGACCGCATCCTCACCGCCATCGTCGACGAGACCTGCCTGGTGTTCGGTTTCACCCGCATGGCCGTGTTTCTCGCCAACCCGGCCCGCACCCTGCTCGAGTGCCGCTACATCCACGGCTTCAACGCCCGTGACTCGGAGCGGGCCTTCCGCCTGCCCTACCGCCTCCTCGACCAGGACTGCGTCGAGACCCGGGTGGCCCGCCACGGCCGCGCCCTCTACGTGCGCGACTACCACACCGATCCGCGCGCCACCGACATCGACCTGGTGGTCAGCCGGATCATGGGCCGGGTTTCCACCATCGCCGTGCCGCTCAAGATCAAGCGGGCCGTGATCGGCCTGATCACCGCGGACAAGGGCCCGGTGCCGCTCAGGCTCGGCCGCAACGAGATCGACGCCCTGGCCACCTTTGCCAACCAGGCGAGCATCGTCATCGAAAACGCCCGCCTGCAGGCCCAGAACCAGCACACCATCCAGCGGCTGCTCACCCTGCAGGAGGCGAGCAAACGGGCCAGCACCGCCTTTGACCGCAAGCGGCTGGTGCAGACCATCTGCGCCAGCGGCCGCAAGCTCACCGGCGCGGCCGGCTGCAGCCTGTACCTGGCCCGGGACGGCGCTGGCGCGCTGGCGCTGGCGTACAGCCGGGGCTGCTGCCGTGACCACGACCGGCGCCTGCAGGCCGTGGACCGCGACCCGCTCATCGCCTGGGTGACAACCAGCGGCCAGCCGGCGCTGGTCACGGACACGGCCACGGACGAGCGCTGCCAGGGCGCCTCGGCCCCGGGCTCACGCCTGGCCGTGCCCCTGGCGAGCGAAAAGCGGGTGGCGGGCGTGCTGGCCGTGCACAGCCCGCATCACAACGCCTTCTCGGAAGACGACCTCAAGCTGCTGCTCATCTTTGCCGATCACACCGCCAGCCTGCTCAGCAATGTCCGCCTCTACGGCCAGGTGCGCATTGAGCGCAACTTCCGCGAAAACATCCTCGAGAGCTCGCCCAACAGCCTCATCACCGTGGACCTGGCACAGCGGGTCAGCTCGGTGAACCGGCGGGCCGAAGAGCTGTTCGCCCGGCCGCGCGCACAGCTCGTGGGCCGGCCCGTGGCCGCGGTGTTCGACGAGGCCATCGCCCGCATCGTTGACCA
>JAGODN010000252.1 GCA_017998195.1 Desulfobulbus sp.
GCCAGGAAGGCATTGGCGCTGGTGGTGAGGATGTGGCGGAACTTGCTGTAGGGGATGACCGCGACAAAGGCCAGGGCGAGCAGCAGGTGGAACCACCAGAGGGAAGTGTGCAGGGTGCGCAGCCCCGGCTCGCCGATGCCTGCGAGCAGTTTGGCGACCCCCAGACCCACCGGTGACCAGGGGGCCAGCGGTGTGCCCATCTCGGTGACCGCCATGCGGGTGCCTTCGATGACAAAGCCGGTGACGAGGATGGCGAGCAGGAGCCCGTGCATGAGCGCGTCGTCGCCCTTGGTGGTCAGCCCTTCGGGCCGGACCAGGTAGCGGCGCACCGCCAGGCCGACGAGCATGATGATCGCCGCCAGCCCGGCCAGGTCGAGCACGAGGGAAAAGCCTTTGTAGAAATTGCCCTTGAGGAACTTGATGCCAAAGAAGAGATCGGTGAAATCGGCCTGAACAACGATCAGCAGGGTGCCGATGAAGAGGAGGAAAAAGCTCCAGAAGAACACGGCGTGGGCCGTGCCTGCGCCGACCACCCGGAAGACCTTGGTCTGCAGCAGGGCGGTGGCGAGCAGGTGCCTGATCCGCTCGCCCCGCCGGTCGGTGCGGTCGACGGGCTGACCCAGTCGGTAGACCCTTATCCGCTTCAGGCAGCCGAGGACAAACACGCCGAGGGCGACCAGCAGCAGGCCGTACATGGGCGCGAGCGTCAGCAGCCCATGACCGACATTCCAATAAATTTCGCGGGTAAACTCCATCCGGCCCTTCTCCCCCTCTTGCTTCAGAAAAATAGCACGATCGGTTCGTGCGTGCACAGAAGAAGAGAGGCGGTGGATACCGCTCTCTCTTCCCGTTTCCTCGAACAGTCCTCAGGTGAGGCCGGGCCGCCGACAGCGGCCCGGCCATGGCCGCTACCTGGTCAGGGCGGCGCCGATGACCACCCGCTGGATCTCGCTGGTGCCCTCGTAGATCTCGGTGATCTTGGCGTCGCGCATCATCCGCTCCACCGGGAACTCGCGGGTGTAGCCGTAGCCGCCGAACAGCTGGACCGCCTGGGTGGTGACCTTCATGGCCGTCTCGCTGGCAAAGAGCTTGGCCATGGCCGATTCCTGGGAATAGGACAGGCCGGCGCTGGCCCGGTAGGCGGCGTTGTAGATCAGCAGGCGGGCGGCTTCGATCTGGGTGGCCATGTCGGCCAACTGGAAGGACACACCCTGGAAGGAACTGATCGACTGGTTGAACTGCTCGCGCTCCTTGGTGTAGGCGAGCGCCGCGTCGAAGGCGCCCTGGGCGATGCCGAGGGCCTGGGCGGCGATGCCGATGCGGCCGCCATCCAGGGTCTTCATGGCCACCTTGAAGCCCTGGCCCTCCTTGCCGAGCAGGTTCGCACCGGGAATGCGGCAATTTTCGAACACCAGCTCCATGGTGGGTGAGGAGCGGATGCCCATCTTGGCCTCCTTCTTGCCGAAGGAGAAACCGGGGGTGCCCTTCTCGACGATGTAGGCGCTGATGCCGCGGTGCTTTTCCGCGGCCTTGTCGCTGCGCGCCAGCACCACGTAGGTTTCGGCCTCGCCGCCGTTGGTGATGAAGATCTTGCTGCCGTTGAGAATCCAGTCGTCACCGTCGCGGGTGGCGGTGGTCTTGGTGCCGCCCGCATCGGAGCCGGCGGAGGGCTCGGTCAGGCCGAAGCCGCCGAGTTTCTCGCCCGTGGCCAGGGGCACGAGGAATTTCTGCTTCTGTTCCTCGGTGCCGAACATGTAGATCGGGTTGGCGCAGAGGGACAGGTGGGCGGAGAGGGTGACGCCGGTGGAACCGCAGACGCGCGACAGCTCTTCCACCGCGATGGCGTAGCTGATGTAATCGGCACCGCCGCCGCCGTACTCCTCGGGGAAGACGATCCCGGTCAGGCCGAGTTCGCCCAGCCGGTCGTACATCAGGGCCCGGTCGAAACGCTCTTCCTCGTCGCGGATGCGGGCCGACGGCGCGACCTCGGCCTCGGCGAAACTCCTGACCATGTCACGGATCAGCTTCTGCTCTTCAGTCAATTCGAAATTCATGTGGTGTTCCCCCTGGAAGGTTGTGATGCTCTGACAGATGGTTGCGTTTGGCTCGGGTCCGGCTGCGGGTCAGTTCTGATCCTTGATCTGCACCATGATGACCCGCCCCCTGGCGCAGAGTTTGTCCGTGGCGGTGACCGTGACCTCCACGGTCACCTTGCGATCCTTGATTGCCACCGCCCGGCCGCGGAGTTCCAGTTCCGTGCCGATCGGGGTGGGCGCGAGGTAATCGACCTGCAGCGAGGCGGTAACGAAACGCGCGATCGGCGAGTTGTCCGCCCGCGCCCTGGCCGCCGCCGCCGTGGCCGCGGCGTGGCAGTCGATCAGTGAGGCGATCATGCCGCCGTAGAGGTAGCCGGGGTAGCCGCCGGTGTATTTGCTGTCCGGCGTGAACCGGCAGACCGTTTCCTCACCGTCCCAGCGGCTCTTGAGCTGATGGCCGTGCGGGTTGAGCCGGCCGCAGCCGAAGCAGTGGGCGTAGTCGTCGGGATACTGGTCCTGCACTGCCGGTTCGGCCATGGCCATGCTCTTCCCTCTTGCAGCGGGTTGCCCTCGGTCCGGGGCGGCGGGCCGCCCCGGGGTGGTGTCGCCTGCGGTCCGCGGCCGGCGGACCGCAGGTCAATAGGTGTAGAACCCCCGGCCGGATTTCCGGCCCAGCCAGCCGGCCTCGACGTACTGGCGAAGCAGCGGGCAGGGGCGGTACTTGGGGTCGCCGAGCCCCTGGTAGAGGGTGTTGAGGATCGCCAGGCAGGTGTCCAGGCCGATCAGGTCGGCCAGGGCCAGCGGGCCCATGGGATGGTTCATGCCCAGTTTCATGACCGTGTCGATGTCCTCGCGCTCGCCGACGCCGTGGTACAGGCAGAAAATCGCTTCGTTGATCATCGGCATGAGGATACGGTTGGCGATGAAGCCCGGATAGTCGTTGGAGCGGGCCGGGGCCTTGTCCATCCGCCGGGTCAGTTCCAGGGTGGTCTCCAGGGTCTCGGGCGAGGTCGCCAGGCCGCAGATGACCTCCACCAGTTTCATCACCGGCACCGGGTTCATGAAATGCATGCCGATCACCTTGTCCGGCCGCCTGGTGTTGGCGGCAATGCGGCCAATGGGAATGGACGAGGTGTTGGAGGCGAGGATAACGTGCGGGGGGCAGACCTCGTCCAGGGTCTGGAAGATTTTGAACTTGATCGCCTCGTTCTCGCTGGCCGCCTCGACCACGTAATCGGCCCTGGCCATGTCCGCAAGGTCCACGCTGGTGGTGATGCGGCCAAGGATGCGATCCTTCTCGTCGGCGGCGAGTTTACCCTTGTCGACGCTGCGCTGCAGGTTTTTGGCGATGTTCGCCAGGCCGCGGTCGACAAACTCCTGCTTGATATCGTTCATGATAACCGCAAGGCCGCTGGTCGCCGCCACCTGGGCGATGCCGTTACCCATCTGGCCGGCACCGATCACACCGAACGTCTTCACTTCCATGTCTGCCTCTCCTTTCTCTGGGACTGTGAGCGCCGGCCGGCGTGGCCTGCCGGCGCGTTGTTGCGGGTCGCCGGCCATCCGGCAGGGACGGGGTTCTCAGCCGTTGCGGCTGCCGGTGAACACCGGTTTGCGTTTTTCCAGAAACGCCGAGGTGCCCTCCCGGGCGTCCGGACTGGCCAGGCAGAGGGCAAAGGCGTCGCGCTCGATGGCCAGGCCGGTGGCCAGGTCGGTGTTCAATCCCTGGCTGATGGTTTGTTTGGCGGCGCGGAGCGAGGCCTTGCCCTTGCCGGCGATGGTCCGGGCGACGGCTTCGACCGCGGCCATCAACTCCTCCGGGGCGAAGACCTTGTTGACCAGGCCGATCTCCCGGGCCTCGGCCGCGCTCAGGTGGCGGCCGGTGAAGACCATCTCCTTGGTGCGGTTGGCGCCGATCAGCCGCGCCAGGCGCTGGGTGCCGCCGAAGCCGGGGATGAGGCCAAGGGTGATCTCCGGCAGGCCGAAGATGGCCTTTTCCGAGGCGTAGATGAAATCGCAGGCCAGGGCCATTTCGCAGCCGCCGCCCAGGGCAAAGCCGTTGACCGCGGCGATCACCGGGATGGGCAGAGCCTGCAGGCTGCTGATCACCTCCTGGCCGAATTGGGCGAACTGTTTGGCGCCCAGCGGTGACAGGGTGG
>JAGODN010000253.1 GCA_017998195.1 Desulfobulbus sp.
CTCCATGACCGACATCCCGACCACGGATGAGACGCTGGCGCCGCTCACGGAGTCCGCCTGAAAAAATAGATATTTGAACAACAAGGAGTTATGAACGATCCCCACATGCTCGTCGCCGTCCTCACCCTGGCGGGTGCGGCGGTGCTGCTCGTCACCAACTGGATCCGCGGCGACCTGGTCGCGGTGCTGGTCATGCTCACCCTCATGCTCACCGGCGTGCTCGAACCCGGCGACGCCCTCTCCGGCCTGTCCAGCCCGGTGGTGGTGATCATCGCCTCCATGTTCGTGATCAGCGAGGCCATTGTCCACACCGGGCTCGCCCAGCGCATGGGCGAGACCATCATCGACCGCGGCGGCACGAGCGAGGTTCGCCTGCTCGTCCTGCTCATGGCCGGCTCGGCCCTGGTCGGCTCGTTCATGAGCAGTACCGCCACCGCCGCCATCTTCATCCCCATCACCCTGGCGGTGGCGGAGAAAGCGGGCCTCAACCACCGCCGGCTGCTCATTCCCCTGGCCGCGGCCGCGCTCATCAGCGGCATGATGACGCTGGTGGCCACCACCCCGAACATCGTCATCAACAACGCCCTGCGCAGCCGCGGCATGGAACCCTTAAGCTTCTTCAGCTTCACCCCGTTCGGCATCCTGGTGCTGGCGCTGGCCATCGCCTTCATCGTCTTCGCCGGCCGCCACCTGCTCTCCGGCGGTCAGAGCGCGGTCGGTCGACGGCGGGAGCGCTCCATCGGCGAGATCCTCCAGGGCTACGACATCCGCCAGCGGGTCGGGGTGCTTCGCGTCCAGCCGGGCTCGGACCTGATCGACCGCTCGGTGGCGCGCATGCAGCTCGGCGCCCGCCACCACGTCAACCTGATCGCCCTGCACACCGTGGCCGACAGTGGCCGCGCCTTTGTTCCGGCCCGGCCGGAGACGGTCTTCCTGGCCAACGACATCCTGGTGGTGATCGCCGAACACGAGGCCCTCGACCGGTTCGCCGAGACCTTCGGGCTCGAGCGCATGGAGCTGCAGGTGGACCCGGCCCTGGAGCGCGAATTCTTCCAGGTGGTGGGCGTGGGCGAGGTGATGCTCACGCCCGAGTCCAACCTGATCGGCAAGTCGGTGCGCGAGATCGGCTTCCATTCGCGCTTCCGCTGCCAGGTGCTGGCCATCCGCCGCAAGGGCGCCACCCTGACCACCGGTTTCGCCGACGAGCCGCTGCGCTTCGGCGACGTGCTGCTCGCCTGCGGCGCCTGGGAGGACATCCTCCAGCTGCGCGAGCACCGCGACCAGTACATCCTCCTCAACCTGCCCCAGGACTACCACGAGGTGATCCCGGCGCGCAGCCGCGGCCCGCTGGCCGTGATCATCCTCGCCGCCATGGTCGGCCTCCTGGTGTTCGACCTGCTGCCCACGGTCACGGCCGTGCTGGTGGCCACCGCGGCCCTCATCCTCACGCGCTGCGTGAACGTGGACAGCTGCTACCGGGTGATCGACTGGCAGACCGTGCTCATCATCGCCGGCATGCTGCCCCTGGCGCTCGCCCTGGAGCGCACCGGCGCCATCACCCTGGTCACGGACCACCTGCTCGGGCTGTTCGCCGGGGTCGGGCCCATGGGGGTGCTGGCCGCGCTCTTCCTGGTGACCGTGGGTATCGGCCTGTTCCTCTCCAACACGCCCACCGCGGTGCTGGTGGCGCCCATGGCCGTGGAGATCGGCGTGAAGATGGGCATCCCGCCCCAGGCCTGCGCCATGACCGTGGCCATCGCCTGTTCGGCCGCCTTCATCTCGCCGCTGGGCTCGCCGGTGAACATGATCGTGCGCGAGCCGGGCGGCTACACCTTCATGGACTACGCCCGGGTGGGCGTGCCGCTGGTGGCGCTCAGCCTGGCGGCCACCCTGGTGCTCGTCCGGCTCATCTACCTGCGTTGAGATCCACCCGGGAGGCAGATCATGGCTGAGATCCGTTTCACCCCCACCCTGGCCATCGACGAGCGCGAAATCGAATGGAGCGCCATCCGCGCCCAGGGGCCGGGCGGCCAGAACGTCAACAAGGTGGCCAACGCGGCCCTGCTGCGCTTCGACGTGCGCGCCTCCAGCCTGCCGGAGGCGTGCAAGGCGGCCCTGCTCGCCCGGTCGGACCGCCGCCTGACCGCGGACGGGGTGCTCGTCATCCGCGCCGAGGAGTTCCGCAGCCTGGAGCAGAACCGCGTTGCCGCGCTCGCCCGCCTGACCGAGCTGGTGGTGGCCGCGGCCACGCCGCGGCGCAGGCGGCGCGCCACCCGGCCGACCCGCGGCTCGGTGCAGCGCCGCCTGGACACCAAGACCCGGCGCAGCCGAACCAAGGCCCTGCGCCGCAAACCCGAATGAGCGGGCCGCCGTTGCCCGCCGGACCCCCCATGGACGAGACCAACCCCGAACTCCTTCTGGCCGAGGCCTTTGTCGAGGAGACCGACGCGCCGCTGTTCCTTACCGGCCGCGCCGGCACCGGCAAGACCACCTTCCTCCAGCAGCTTGCCGGCCGCACCGCCAAGCGGCTGATCGTCACCGCGCCCACCGGCGTGGCTGCCATCAATGCCGGCGGCGTCACCCTGCACTCGTTCTTCCAGCTGCCCTTCGGACCCATGGTGCCCGGCGACACCAGCTTCTTCGGCCGTCACCGCTTCAGCCGCGACAAGCGCAACCTGGTGCGCAGCCTCGATCTGCTCGTCATCGACGAGATCAGCATGGTGCGCGCCGACCTGCTCGACGGCGTGGACGCGGTGCTGCGGCGCTACCGGGGCAGCGACCAGCCGTTCGGCGGGGTGCAGCTGCTCATGATCGGCGACCTGCACCAGCTGGCGCCGGTGGTGCGCGAGCCCGAGTGGCAGCTGCTGCGGCCGCACTACGCCTCGCCCTGGTTCTTTGCCGCCCAGGCCCTGCAGCAGACGGCCATGGTGGCCATCGAACTGCAGCGGGTCTACCGCCAGGCCGACCAGCGGTTCGTGGACCTGCTCAACCGCATCCGCGCGGGCCGGGTCGACGGGGCCACCCTGGCTGAGTTGAACAGCCGCTGCGTACCGGATTTCGTCCCGGACGAGGGCTGCATCACCCTGTGCACCCACAACAGCCGCGCCGACGCGGTCAACCGGGCCCGCCTGGACGCGCTGCCCGGCCGGAGCCACCAATTCAGCGCCGCCATTGACGGCGACTTCCCGGAATACGCCTTTCCCACCGCGGCCGAGCTGGAACTGAAGGAAGGCGCCCAGGTGCTGTTCGTGCGCAACGACACCTCCCCGGAAAAGCGCTGGTACAACGGCAAGATCGGCACCATCACGCAGATTTCCGCGCACGGCGTGGAGGTGCGCTGCGCAGGTGAGGACGAGCGTATCCTGGTGGACAAGGTGGACTGGGAGAACGTCAGCTACACCGTGGACCCGGAGACCGCCGAGATCACCCGCACCGTGGTCGGCCGCTTCAGCCAGTACCCGCTGCGGCCGGCCTGGGCCATCACCATCCACAAGAGCCAGGGGCTGACCTTTGACCGGGCGGTGATCGACGCGGAGGCGGCCTTTGCCTTCGGCCAAGTGTACGTGGCCCTGAGCCGCTGCCGGACCTTCGCCGGGCTGGTGCTGCGCGCGCCCGTGCCGCCGCAGGCGGTGCGCACCGATCCGACGGTGCTCGCCTTCAACGCGGCCCTGGCCGAACGGAGGCCGGACGAGGCGGCCCTGCAGGCGGCCCGCGTCCGCTACCAGGAGCGGCTGCTGCTCGGCTGTTTCGACTTCGGCCGGCTGGAGAACCAGCTCGGCCAGCTGGTGGGCCTTGCCCGCAGTCATGCGGCCGTGATTCGCTTAAGCGGCGGTGCGGACCTGGCCGAGGTGCGGCAGCAGAGCGCCGAGGCCATCTGCCGGGTGGGCGAGCGGTTTAGAAACCAGCTGCGCTCGCTGTTCCGGCCGGGCACCCTGCCGTCCGCGGACCCGGTGATCGCACAGCGGCTGGAGAGCGCGGCCGGGTATTTCGGCGAGCAGTTCGACACGGTCCTTGTGCCCTGCCTGGAGGGTCTGGCGGTGGAATCGGACAACCGCGAGGTGGAGCGGCGGATCACCGAGGCCATCCGCCAGCTGCGCCAGGAATGCGCGGTCAGGCGGGCCGGGGTGCTCGCCTGCGGCACCGGGTTTTCGCCGGCCAGCTACCTGCGGGCCGT
>JAGODN010000254.1 GCA_017998195.1 Desulfobulbus sp.
GT
Source organism: Desulfobulbus sp. (assembly GCA_017998195.1). Lineage (GTDB taxonomy): Bacteria > Desulfobacterota > Desulfobulbia > Desulfobulbales > Desulfobulbaceae > Desulfobulbus. The sequence continues at coordinate 3 of JAGODN010000254.1, forward strand.
CCAGGGCCCGGCCGTAGTCGGCGAAATAGGTCTGCAGGCCGTCGGCCGCCTGGCGGGCGAGCAGGGTCTGCTGGGCAGCGAAGTCGTCGATGGTCCGGTTGCGCACCCACAGGTAGGGCAGGTAGAACAGCCCGGCCAGGATCAGGGTGGCGAGCAGGGCAAGGATGATGGGCTGGTAGGTGGCGGGCTGCTTCATGCTCCGGGCCGGAAAAAGAACGACGGCAGGGTGACGGTCTTTTCAGTATAGCAAAGCCCGGATCTTTTCCGGAACGTAAAATGTCCGCGGCGCCCGATTGGTGCCCGGCCTGACCAAGGGGAGTCGATCGCCGTGCTCGTGCATCAGTCCAACAGGCTGGAGAACCTTCTCGCCCACCTGCTCGCGGTCCTCGAGCAGCCGCCGGCCGACCCCCTGCGGCCGGAGTGCATCGTCGTGCCCAACCAGGGCATGGCCCAATGGCTCGCCTGCCGGATCGCCCAGGCCACCGGCATCGCCGCCAACCTCGACTGCCCCCTGCCCGGCCGCTTTGTCTGGGAGCTGGTCCAGCGGCTGAGCGGCGGGCCGTGCGAGGAGGATCTGTTCGCCCGGCCGGTACTCTGCTGGCGGCTGGTCAACCTGCTGCCCGACTGCCTCGACCATCCGCTGTTCGTCGAACCCGCCGCCTACCTGGCGGACGACACGGACGGCCGCAAGCTCCTCCAACTGGCCGAACGGATCAGCGAGGTGTTCGACCAGTACCTGGTCTTCCGGCCGGACCTGCTCCTCCGCTGGCAGCACCAGGGCCGCGACGAGCACTGGCAGGCCCTGCTCTGGCGGCGGCTCGCCGCCGAGGGGCCGCCGCTGCGGGCCCTGCTCGGCGAACGCTGCCGCCGGCTGCTCGAGAGTGCCGATCAGCCCGTCGACCTGCCGGAGCGGGTCCTGCTGTTCGGGCTCAACGCCCTGCCGCCGGTCTACCTGGAGATCGTCGCCCGGCTCGGCCGCCGCACCGCGGTCCACCTCTTCCACCTCAGCCCCTGCCGCCACTACTGGCCGGACCTGCGCTCGGCCCGGCAGCTGGCCGCGGCCCGGCGCACGACCGGGCCGATGCCCGACCACGACCTGTACGACAGCGGCAACCCCCTGCTGCTGTCGCTCGGCCGGGCCGGGCGTGACTTTCTCCGCCAGCTGGTCGACCTCGACCCGGAGGACGTCGACGGCTACGCCGAGGGCGCACGGCCCGACCTGCTCACCACCCTGCAGAACGACATCCTCGACCTGTACGACCGCTCCCGGCCGGGCGAGGAACGGTTCGTCGTGGAGCCCGACGATCGCTCCGTGCAGCTGCACACCTGCTGCTCGCCGCTGCGCGAGGTGCAGGTGCTGCACGACCGGCTGCTCGACCTGTTCCAGCAGCTGCCCGGGCTCACGCCCGGCGACATCCTCGTGGCCGCCCCGGACATCGGCCTCTACGCCGGGGCCATTGCCGGCGTGTTCGGCGCGGCCGCGGCCGACCAGCGCATCCCCTGGTCGCTGGCCGACCAGAGCGCGCGCGAGCGGCAGCCGCTGGTCCGCTGCTGCCTCGACCTGCTCGCCCTGCTGGCCGGCCGCTGCACCGGGCCCGAGGTGCTGGCCCTGTGCGAGCACGAGCCCCTGCTCGCCCGCTTCCATCTCGACCCGGCGCTGCTGCCCCGGCTGCACGAGTGGGTGCAGGAGGCCGGCATCCGCTGGGGGCTGGACGCGGACCACCGGCGGGAGCTGGGCGTGGTCGCCACGGACACGCACAGCTGGCGGTTCGGCCTGGACCGGCTGCTGCTCGCCCACCTCATGGGCGAGGCCGACGATCCCTGGCAGGGGCTCCTGCCCTGCGCGGCCGCGGGCAGCGGCGAGACCGCAGCGCTCGGCGGCTTCGCCACCTTCCTCGACACCATCCACCGGTGGCACGCGCTCTTCCGCGGCAGCCGCTCCCCGGCCGACTGGCACGGGCTGCTGCTGCGCCTGCTCGACGATTTTTTCCTTCCCGATCGCCACGACCAGGGGCTGGCGACCCTGCGCGAGGCGATCAGCGGGTTCGAGCGCGACTGCCGGCTGGCCGGCTGCACCCGGCCACTCAGCCCCGCGGCGGTGCGCCAGCACCTGGAAGGGGTGCTCACCCAGCCGGACGGCGGCCAGCCCTTCCTGAGCGGCCGGGTCACCTTTGCCAACATGGTGCCCATGCGCTCGGTGCCCTTCCGGGTGATCTGGCTCCTGGGCATGAACGACACCGCCTTCCCGCGCACCCAGCGGCCGGCCTCGTTCGACCTGATGGCCCGGGCCCCGCGCGCCGGGGACCGCGACCGCCGCGGCGACGACCGCTACCTGTTCCTCGAATCCCTGCTCAGCGCCCGCGACGTGTTCGCCGTCTCCTGGGTGGGCCGCAACCTGCGCGACGACTCGGTCAGCCCGCCCTCGCCGGTGGTCGGCGAACTGCTCGACCATGTCGCTGCCAGCTGCGCCGGCGGCCACCCGACCGTCGCCCGGCTCCTGGTCAGCGATCATCCCATGCAGCCCTTCAGCCGCCGCTGCTACACAACCCCGTCCAGGAACGCCAGCTACAACCGCGCCTGGCTGCCGGCGGAGCGGCAGGCCGCGCCCCCGCCCTTCCTGGCCGCCCCCCTCGATGCGCCGGCCGAGGCCGCCGCCGGCCAGATCGAACTCGCCCGACTGGTGCAGTTCTGGCGCCACCCGGTGCACTTTTTCCTTACCCGCATCCTCGGCCTGCGGGCGGACCGGGACAGCGCAGGGCTCGAGGAGAGCGAACCCTTTACCCTGGACGGGCTGGAGCAGTTCCAGCTGCGCCAGCAGGCCGTCACCGCTCTGCTCGGCGGCCGGCCGAGCGAAGAGCTGTTCTTCGCCCTGGCCGCCGCCGGCCGGCTGCCCCAGGCGCCGTTCGACCGGCTGGCCTTCGCCGGGCTCAAGGACCAGGCCGAACTGCTGGCCGAACCGCTCCACCACCTGCTGGCCGGGCCGCGGGAGCCGCTGGCCGTTGCCCTGGAACTGGGTTCGACCCTGCTCACCGGCCAGCTCGGCGGCTGTTTCACCGCCGGCCGGGTGGCCTGGCGCAGCGGCCGGCGCAAGGCCGCCGACCTGGTCGAGCTGTGGCTCCTCCACCTGGTGCTGCACCTGGCGGCCCCGGCCGAGGTGGAGCGCCGCTCCACCTACCTGGCCTGCGACAAGGACGGCAGCCCGGACTGGTTCGTGCTCGGCCCGGTCACCGACCCGGCCCCTCTGCTCGAAGACCTGCTCGACCGCTACCGGCTGGGCCTGACCCTGCCCCTGCCGTTCTTCCCCAAGACCGCGCTCGCCTGGGCCGAGGCCGCCCCGGGCAAGGCGATGAGCAAGGCGCGGGACGCCTGGACGGGCAGCGAGCGGTACCGGGGCGAGGACAGTGATCCGGCCTACGCCTGGTTCTTTGCCGACCGTGACCCTCTGGACGAACAGTTCGCCGAACAGGCCGCGCTCTTCCAGACCATCCTCGCCCACCGGGAGAGCTGAGATGCAGCCCCTTGACCCGCTCACCATCCCCCTGTCCGGCCGCCGCCTGCTCGAGGCCAGCGCCGGCACCGGCAAGACCTGGACCCTGGCCCTGCTCTTCCTGCGGCTGGTGCTGGAGCGGCGGCTGGGCGTGGACCAAATCCTGGTGGTGACCTTCACCCGGGCGGCCACCGGTGAACTGCGCGACCGCATCCGCGCCCGGGTGCGCGAGGCCCTCGACGCCCTGGACGGCGCCACCGCTGACCCGCAGTTCGCCGCCCTGCTCGCCCGGGTCGAAGCGGGCGCGGCCCGGCAGCTGCTCGCCGATGCGCTCACCCAGATGGACGAGGCCGCCATCTGCACCATCCACGGCTTCTGCCAGCGCATCCTCCAGGAACACGCCTTCGAGTCGGGCGCGCCGTTCGCGGCCGAATTCCTCGAACACGAGCACGACCTGCGCCGCCAGGTGATGGAGGATTTCTGGCGCAACCGCTTCTACCCGGCCCCGCCGGAGGAGGCGGCCTGGGCCGCGGCCACCTGGGGCGAGCCGGCCACCCTGCTCGAACGGCTCGGCCGGGCCACCGCGGCCCTGGAGGTGGAACTCCTGCCCGCAGAAGACCCTGCATTGGCGGCAGCGCTCGAACCGGTGGTCCGGGAGGAGCTGGCCCGGGTGCGGGAGC
>JAGODN010000256.1 GCA_017998195.1 Desulfobulbus sp.
CCGGGAGGAGAAGAGCTGGCACCATTTCGGCATCGGCGAGCGGGTGGCCTTTCTCGAGCGGTGCGAAGCCGATCCTTCGCTCATCGCCCGCCACGACCGCAAGGTGCGGCTGAGCCTCGTCGCCTTTTACCTGGCCATCGGCCTGCTCGCCTTTGCCCTGCACCGGGTGGACGGGGAACGGCTGGCCGGCGGTTACGAGGTCCGCTACACCGAGGCGGTGCTCGCCCAGAAGATGCGGCTCGAGCCGGGCAACAGCGTCTGGCCGCTGGTGCTCGGCGACTTCCTCCAGAGCCGGAGGCTGGAAACAAAGGCGGTGGCCGCCTACGAGCAGGCGCTCACCCTGGCCCCGGACAACCCGGAGATCGCCAACAACCTGGCCTGGCTGCTGCTCACCGCCCACGACCCGAAGGTGCGCGACGCCGGGCGCGCCCTCACCCTGGCCGAGGGCGCGGCCCTGGCCCGGGAGCACGGCCACATCCTCGACACCCTGGCCACGGCCTACTGGGCCAACGGCCTGGTCGAGGAGGCGCTGGCCACCCAGGCCCGGGCGGTGCGGCTCGACCCGCGCAACCGGGCCTACTACCTCAAGCAGATGGAAACCTTCCGCACCCGCACCTGGGGCGAGGCCGAGTAGTCTGTTCACCCCCCTCCCGAACACCTGCAAGGAGCGCAGATGCACACCCCACTCATTCTCGTCACCAACGACGACGGCGTCCAGGCCCCGGGTGTCCGCGCCCTGCACGAGGCGGTCGCGACCCTTGGCCGGGCGGTGATCGTCGCCCCGGAACGGGACAACTCGGCGGTCAGCCACGCCCTGACCATGAACCGGCCGCTGCGCGTGGTGACGCTCGAACCCGACATCTACACCATCGACGGCACGCCCACGGACTGCGTCAGCATCGCGATCAACAAGATCCTCGACGCCCGGCCGGACCTGCTCGTCTCGGGCATCAACCCGGGCGCCAACCTGGGCGACGACATCAGCTATTCGGGCACGGTGTCCGCGGCCATCGAGGGCACCATGTACGGCATCCCCTCGCTGGCCTTCTCCCTGGCCGGGAGGCCGCCCTTTGACTTCGAGGTGGCCGCGGCCGTGGCCTGGAAGCTCGCCTCGCTGGCGCTGACCTGGCACCTGCCGGCCTCGACCCTGCTCAACATCAACATCCCGCCCATCCCGGCCGGCGAGATCCCGGGCATCCGCTTCACCCGCCAGGGCCGCCGCGTCTACCGGGACGCCATCCAGGAGACCTTCGACCCCTGGGGCCGCAAGCACTACTGGATCGGCGGCGGTACGGTGCACTGGTCGGGCGGCGACAACACCGACGAGCAGGCGGTGCGCGACGGCTACATCTCGGTCACGCCCATCCAGCTGGACCTGACCAACCACACCGGGCTCGCCTACCTGGAGCGGGAATGGCGGATGTGAACCGCCACCCGGCCTGGCCGCGCCCCCTGCTCGGCGCCCACGAGTCCATCGCCGGCGGCCTGCACCGCGCCTTTGACCGCATCCTCGCGGTGGGCGGTGAGTCGCTGCAGATCTTCACCGCCAACCAGCGCCAGTGGCGGGTCCGCCCGCCGGGTGCGGAGGATATCCGCCTGTTCCGGGAGAAGTGGCAGGCCGCGGGATGGATGCCGGTGGCGTCGCACGGCTCGTACCTCATCAACCTGGCGGCCGCGGACCCGGCTGCGGCACACAAATCCATCGACGCCCTGGCGGACGAACTCGGCCGCTGCCGCCGGCTGGGCATCGCCTGGGTGGTCCTCCATCCGGGCAGCCACCTGGGCGCGGGCATCGAGGCCGGGCTGGAGGCGGTGGCCCGCAACCTGGATGCGGCCATCGAACAGGCGGGAGCCGCGGACACGGACCTGAAGGTGCTGCTCGAGACCACCGCCGGCATGGGCACGGCCCTGGGCAGCCGGTTGGCCGAGCTGGGCTGGCTGCTCGGCCGCAGCCGCTTTCCGCACAACCTGGGGGTGTGCATCGACACCTGCCACCTGTTCGCCGCCGGCTACGACCTGCGCGATGCGGTCGCCTACGAGCGAACCATGGCAGAACTGGAGCAAGAGGTCGGCTTGGCCCGGGTCCATTTCGTCCACCTGAACGATTCGAAGAAGGGGCTGGGCAGCCGGGTGGACCGCCACGACCACATCGGCCGGGGCGAGATCGGCGAAGAGGGATTCCGGCTGCTGCTCAACGACCCCCGCTTTGCCCGCCATCCCATGACCCTGGAGACGCCCAAGGGCGACGACCTGGCCGAGGATCGAGACAACCTGGCGCGGCTGCGCGGGCTGTTCGCCTCCTGAATCCCTTCAGGAGCTGATCCGCCGGGCCAGCGCCCGCACCCGCGCCAGGGTCTCAGCCAGGTCCATGGTCAGCAGCTGCCGCTCGCGCACCACCAATCGGCCGGCCACCACCACCGTACGCACATCCGCGCCGCTGCCCGCGTGCACCAGTTGCCCCGGGCTATGAAAGGGCTGCAGGCGGGGCTGTTCCAGGTCGACCAGGATCAGGTCCGCCGGCGCGCCCGGTGCGAGCCGGCCGTGGTCCGCCTCCAGGCCGATGGCCGCGGCGCCGCCCCGGGTGGCTATCTCCAGCAGCCGCCGGGCCGCGACCGGGGCCGGGTCACCGCCGCGCAGGGTCTGCATCCGCCCGGCCAGGCGCATCTCCCGGAACAGGTCGAGGCTGTTGTTCGAGGCCGCGCCGTCCGTGCCCAGGCCGACGCGCAGGCCTCTCGCCAGCATGGCACCCAGCGGCGCCACGCCCGAGGCGAGCTTGGCGTTGCTCTCGGGGCAGCTGACCACGGCCGCGCCGCGCCGGGCCAGGGTGTCCAGGTCGGTCTCGTCCGCCCAGACACAGTGGACACAGGTGGTGTCCGGGTCGAGCACCCCGAGCGCGTCCAGGTGGCGGATGGGCGTGTCACCGAGCGGTTCGGCGATCTGGCCGATCTCGTCCCGGGTCTCGGCCGCATGCACGAACAGCCGCACCCCATGCCGCCGGGCCAGCGCCTTGGCCTCTCGCAGGGTGTCGTTGCCGCAGGTGTAGGGCGAGTGGGCGAACAGGGCCGGGGTGACGAGCGGGTGGTGGTTCTGCCAGCGGTCGAGGAATGCGGCCGCGTTCTCGATGGCGCGGCCCGGGTCGGGTACGCCCGGGGCCGGGAAGTCGATGATCCCCTGGGCGGAGACGCAGCGCAGGCCGGCCTCTGCGCAGGCGCGCGCCGCCTCGTCCTCGAGGAAGTAGCCATCGGCCACGCAGGTGACCCCGGCGAGCAGCAGTTCGGCCGCGGCCAGCCGGCTGCACCAGTACACCGTCTCCGGGTCGATGTGGCGGGCCTCGGCCGGGAAGATGTGGCTCCCGAGCCAGTCGGCCAGGGCCAGATCGTCGGCCAGGCCGCGGAACAGGGTCATGGGCAGGTGACAGTGGCCGTTGACCAGGCCGGGCAGGAGGAGCTGTCCCTGTCCGTCCACCACGGTCCCTGTCCACCCGGCCGGGCAGTCGGCCATGGGGCCGAGTGTCTGGATGCGGCCGTCACGGACCAGGACGAACCCCGCTGCGAGCGCGGGTTCGGTGTCCGCATCGGCGAGGAAACGGCAGTTTTTGAGGAGCAGGTCGTCGGTCATAACTGCTTGCGCGCGCATCGGTTGATGGTGTATCACAGGGTGCGCCGGCCCGGCCGGCCGCACCGTTTGCTGCCAGTCACTCTACCCGACCGACCGCGTCCGGCAACCGCTTCTTTGCCTGCCGGCGCTTCCACCCAATCACCCTGTCCGCATGCCCCCTGCAGTGTCGGCCCGCCGATCACCCAACCGCCCGCCGGAGGACGAGAACCCGCCATGACCGCCCCCACCGGAAAAACCCTGTTCATCACCGACCTGGCCCCGGGCCAGCAGGTGCGCGAGATCTTCCTCGTGGCCCGCAAGTCGCTGGCCGAGACCAAGGCCGGCAAGCCCTACCTGGCGCTGGGACTGATGGACCGCACCGGCGAGATCGAGGCGCGTGTATGGGACAATGCCCGCGACCTGGACGCCAGCGCCCCGGAGGGCGGCTTCGTGCTCGTCCAGGGGGTGGCCAAGCCCTTCCGCGACCAGCTGCAGCTGGCCGTGCAGTCGCTGCGCGCGGTGGCTGCGGACACGGTCTGCCTGGCCGATTTCA
>JAGODN010000255.1 GCA_017998195.1 Desulfobulbus sp.
GACCACGGCCGGCCGTGACCCGTTCCCCGCAGGTCGCACTCTGGCCCCTGCTGCTGGGCAACTTCGTCATCGGCACCGGGGTCATGGCCCCGGCCGGGCTGATCACGGAACTCACCGCCGCCTTCGCCGTGGACGTGGCCGCGGTGGGCAGCCTGATCGCCTGGGGCGGGGCCCTGCTCTGCGTCCAGGCGCCGATCGTGGCCTTTGCCACCAGCCGGCTGGACCGCCGCATCCTGCTCGCCGGCGCCCTGCTGCTGTTCGCCGCCGGTCACCTGGCTTCGGCCTGTGCCGGCACCTTCCACGCCCTGCTCGCCATCCGCCTGGTGATGATCGTGGCCGTGGCCTGCTTCACCCCCCAGGCGGCCAGCGCCGTGGCCCTGTTCGTGCCGCCGGAGCGGCGGGCCGGGGCCATCGCCTTCATCTTCCTCGGCTGGTCGCTGGCCTCGGCCCTCGGCCTGCCGCTGGTCAACCTGCTCGGCTCGCTGGCCGGCTGGCGAACACCCTTTGTCCTGCTCGCCGCGGTCGGCCTGCTCACCGCGCTGGCCGTGCTGGCCACCCTGCCCGCCGGCCTGAAACCGCACCCGCTGTCGCCCGGGGCCTGGTTCAGGGCGCTGGCCTCCTGGCGGATCTGGCGGCTGCTCGTCGTCTCCGGCCTGCTCGTGGCCGGTCAGAACCTGCAGTACCCGTACATCGTGGTCCTGCTCCAGGCCCGGCTCGCACCCGACCCGCCGACCACTTCCGCCCTGCTCGCCGTGTTCGGCCTGGCCAGCATCCTCGGCACCACCCTGGCCAGCCGGGTGGTCAACCGCATCGGCGCGCGCCGCACGGCCAACGGCTTCCTCGCCGTGGTCCTCACCGGCATGAGCCTGTGGCTCACTGCTCCGGCCTCGGTGGCGCTGACCGTCCTCGCCCTGCTGGTCTGGGGACTGGGCGTGAGCCCGTCCATTGCCGCCCAGCAGGCCCGGCTGGTCGAGGCCAACCCGGCCGCGGCCTCGGCCTCGGTGTCGCTGAACACCTCCATCGTTTACCTGGGCCAGGCCTCGGGCGCGCTGGCCGGCGGGCACCTGCTCGTCCGCGGACAAACCACGGTTGCCGCCACCCTGACCCTGGCGCTGCTCGCCCTGGCCCTGGGCCTGTCCCTGGTGCCGCGCCATCGCCTCCGCTCCGGCGGCGGAGCGGCCGGCCATTTTCATTGACATCCGCGCCACGGCCCGGTAAGTCAGCCGCTGACCCGAACAACCGCTGCGGCCGCCCGGGCTGGAAGGACCAGCCGATGGAGGCCGAAATGGACCGCCGGAGACCGCTGATGCACCGTTGCCTGGCCCTGCTGTTTCTCTGCGCCCTGCTGTCCTGTCTCGGACACCCCGCCCTCTCCGCCGAGGAGAAGAAATCCCCTGAGGACAAGAAAATGAAAGACGGACTGTACGCCAAGATCGTGACCAACCGGGGAGACATCCTCCTCAAACTCCATCACCGCCAAACCCCGCTGACCGTGATCAATTTCGTCGGCCTGGCCGAGGGCAGCCTGCACCTGGGCGGCGCCGACCGACCCGCCGGCACCCCGTTCTACAACGGCCTGACCTTCCACCGGGTGATCGGCGGCTTCATGATCCAGGGCGGCTGCCCGCTCGGCACCGGCACCGGCGGCCCGGGCTATACCTTCCCGGACGAGTTCGACAAGACGCTGCGCCACGACGGCCCGGGCGTGCTCTCCATGGCCAACGCCGGCCCGGGCACCAACGGCAGCCAATTCTTCATCACCCACGTGGCCACCCCGCACCTGGACGACCACCACACCGTGTTCGGCCGGGTGGTCGAGGGCCAGAAGGTGGTGGACTCCATCGCCCAGGGCGACACCATCAAGGCAGTGGAGATCCTCCGCGTCGGCAAGGAGGCCGAGCAGTTCAAGTGTGACCAGGCCGCCTTCGACGCTGCCCTGGCCGCCATCAAGGGGGAGGAGGAGAAATCGCAGCAGGCCGCCCGGGACAAGATCCGCAAGACCATCAGCGAACGCTGGCCCAAGGCCACCCGCACCAAGTCCGGCCTCTACTACACGCTCGACAAGGAGGGCGAGGGCGAGCCGCCGGCGGTGGGCACCACCATCAAGGCGCACTACACCGGCCGCCTGCTGCTCGGCAACCGCAAGTTCGACAGCTCCTACGACCGGGGCGAGCCCATCGCCTTCCCGGTGGGTACCGGCCGGGTGATTCCGGGCTGGGACGAGGCCCTGGTGCAGATGAAGAAGGGCGAGAAGCGGACCCTGATCATCCCGCCCGAGCTGGCCTACGGCGAGCGCGGCGCCGGCGGGGTCATCCCGCCCAACGCTTGGCTGGTGTTCGACGTGGAGATGGTCAGCTTCTGAACCGGCCGAAAAAAAGTGACAAAAAAGGCGGGGACCGGACGGTCCCCGCCTTTTTTTTGTGTGCACCCTTGCCGGCAGCTGATGCCGGCTGACCGCTTCAGTAGCGCAAGCCCATGCGGTCGCGGGCCAGTTCCAGGGTGCGGGTGGCCTTTTCGCGAGCCTTGTCCGCGCCGCGGGCGAGGATGCGGCGCAGGTGGTCGGGGTTGTCGAGCAGTTCCTTCTTCTTGGCCCGGGCCGCGGCGAAGTGGTCGTTGATCAGTTCGAACAGGTCCTGCTTGAGATAGCCGTAGGCGGCGCCGCCGTTGACGTACAGCTCGTGCACCTCGCGCATCTTGTCCGCCGGGGCGAACAGCTTGAGCAGCGCGTACAGGTTGCAGGTGGCCGGATCCTTGGGCGCCTCCACCGGGGTGGCGTCGGTCTGGATCTGCATCACCCGCTTGCGCAGCGCCTTCTCGTCGAGGAAGATCGGGATGGTGTTGTCGTACGACTTGGACATCTTCTGGCCGTCCAGGCCGGGGATGATGGCCGTCTCCTCGCTGATCTGCTCCTCGGGCACGACAAAGGTCTCGCCGAAGGTGTTGTTGAAGCGGATGGCGATGTCGCGGGCCACCTCCACGTGCTGCTTCTGGTCCTTGCCCACCGGCACCACCTCGGCCTGGTAGAGGAGGATGTCCGCCGCCATGAGCACCGGGTAGCTGAACAGGCCGTGACTGGCCGGGATGTTCTTGGCCACCTTGTCCTTGTAGGCGTGGCACCGCTCCAACAGCCCCATGGGGGTGACCACGGACAGCATCCAGGTGAGTTCGCACACCTCGGGCACGTCCGACTGCACCCAGAAGGTGCAGCGCTCCGGGTCGAGGCCGAGGGCGAGGAAATCGGCCGCCGCCTCGAGCGTACCCTGGCGCAGTCGGTCGCGGTCCTGGACACTGGTGAGGGCGTGCAGGTCGACGATGAACACGTACAGCTCGGCGCTCTGCATGTGCGCCAGCATGGGCTGCATCATGCCGAAGTAGTTGCCGATGTGGAGCTTTCCCGAGGGCTGGATGCCCGACAGTATTCGTTTCATGAGACTTCCTTGCGCTGGATGAAGGCATTCGATGGGGTGGACGGCCGCCTTATAGCGCGATTGCCCAAAAAAAGGGAGTGCAGATTGCGCTGCACTCCCCTGGTCCATCCCTGCCCGCCTCCCCGGGGAGGCGGCCGGTTTATTTCACTTCCTCGAAATCTGCGTCGACCACATCGTCGTCCTTGCCGCCCTTGCCGCCGCCGGCCGCGCCGCCCTGCTGCTGGCCGCCGCCCGCGTCACCGCCCTGCTGGCCCTTGGCCTGGGCGTACATCAGTTCGGCCAGCTTGTGCGAGGCCTGGGTGAGGGCCTCGGTGGCGCTCTTGATGGCGGCGGTGTCCTCGCCCTCCATCACCTTCTTGAGGTTGTCGATCTCCCGCTCCACGTTTCCCCTGGTCTCGGCGTCGACCTTGTCGCCCAGTTCCTTGAGGCTCTTGGAGGTCATGTGGATCATGGAATCGGCGTTGTTGCGCGCCTCGACCAATTCCTTGCGCTTCTTGTCCTCCTCGGCGTGCAGCTCGGCGTCCTTCTTCATCCGCTCGATCTCGGCCTCACTCAGGCCGGACGAGGCGGTGATGCGGATCGACTGCTCCTTCTGAGTGCCCAGGTCCTTGGCCGAGACGTGGAGGATGCCGTTGGCGTCGAGATCAAAAGTCACCTCTATCTGCGGCACGCCCCGCGGCGCCGGCGGGATGTCAGCCAGTTCGAAGCGGCCGATGGTCTTG
>JAGODN010000257.1 GCA_017998195.1 Desulfobulbus sp.
TGCATACCCTGCGAGCATAGGACCGCTCGAAGGATGCCCGGAGGGCAGAAAACTGCTCAAAATGTCCCTCTGTTCGTTTTCATGCCGTCGAAGTACCGACTTGCAGAAACGATAGACCAAGATGCCAGGGTTGATTTGCATCAGTAGCTGCCCCGCGGTCCGGGCCTTCGCCTTTTGCCAACTTCAAGACCGACAGACTGCTAGGGCCTCGAAACTGGGAAGAAAAAGGGGTCAGATCTATTTTCTCCCCACACATCACGAACACTTCGAATACCCGCAGTCCCGGCACACCTCGCAGCCTTCCTCGAAGACCAGCTTGCCCTGGCATTCCGGGCAGATGGAGGCGAAGCCGTGCTGGGTGGCGGCCATGAACGACTTGAGCAGCTTGCCCAGTTGGGCGGGCAGGTCGAGCATGTGGCCGCTGGAGCGGTCGAGTTGCTTGATGATCTCGTCCATGGGGATCTGGTAGCGCAGGGCCAGCGACACCAGCCGGCAGGTGGTGGTCCACATGGTGGACTTGTCCTTCAGGTCCACGCGGTTGTCGAAGGGGAACTTGGCGAACACCTCCATCGGGTTCTCCTCCTCGTCGAAGCAGACGATGAGATAGATGGTCTCGCCGTTCACGTCTTTGAGCCGGTAGCGCTTGGCACTGAGCACGTCGGGCAGGTCGGCCTTGCGCCGCACCGGCCCGCTGGTGGACACGGTCGCGCTCTTGTCGCCCGAGGCCAGGGTGTTGAGCACCTGGTGGTCGCGCGAGCCGTCGCGGTACACGGTCAGCCCCTTGCAGCCCAGCTCGAAGCCGAGCGTGTAGGCGTCGCGCACGTCATCGCGGGTGGCGGTGGAGGGCAGGTTGATGGTCTTGCTGATGGACGAGTCCACGCCGCTTCGCTGCAGGGCGCCCTGCATCTTGATGTGGCTCTCCGGGCTGATGTCCTGGGCGGTGCGGAAGATCTCCTGCCAGCGGGCCGGGATCTCGGCGTGGCCGATGACCGTGCCGCTCGTGCCCACCCGCTCCATCAGCGCGGCCGAGAAGAAGCCCTCGGCCCGGGCGACCCGCTCGAAGTGCTTGTTGATCATCAGCAGCCGGTCCCCGTCCATGACGTTTTTCACCATGACGATGGAGAAGTACGGCTCGCAGCCCGAGGCGCAGTCCGCGATCATGGACACCGTGCCGGTGGGCTGGATGGAGGTGAGGGCCGCGTTGCGCCGGGCCGGGTAGTGGTTGACCGTGGGGTCGAAGGCCGGGAAGGGGCCTTTCAGTTCGGCCAGCTGGATGGAGGCCTGCTCCGCCTCGCTGCGGATGAAGGCCATCACCTCGGCCGCGGTGGTGCGGCCCTCTTCGCTGCCGTAGGGCAGTTCCATCTGGATGAGCAGGTCGTGCAGCCCCATGATGCCCAGCCCCACCTTGCGGGTCTTCTGGGTCATGGTGGCGATCTCGGGGATGGGGAAGCGGTTGCAGTCGATGACGTTATCCAGGAAGCGCACCGCCAGCCGGGCGGTGGCGCCGAGCCGCTCCCAGTCGACAGCGCCGTCCTTGACGTACTGGCCCAGGTTGATCGAACCGAGGTTGCAGCTCTCGTAGGGGAGCAGCCACTGTTCGCCGCAGTTGTGCACGTACAGGCCGTTGGCGTCAAAGGCGTTGATGCCCGGCACCTGCACGTCGAACACCTCGGCCGTGCCCGCCGGCTCCACGGCAGCTACCCGGGCGGTAAACCGCTCGCGGTTGACCGTGCGGCGGAAGCCGCCGAGCAGGGTGCGCAGCCGGGCCTGTTTGTCCACGTCGGCAAAACCGACCAGCTCGGCGAAGCGGGGCAGGTTGTCGCGGCTGATGAGCAACTCGTGCTGCTCGCGCACCGGGTATTCCTTGCTGCCGCCGCGGCCGTCCGGCAGTTCGCGCACCCCGGCGGGACGGCGGCTGTACATGGTGGAAACGATGCCCAGCCGCAGGAGCATGCGCTGCACCGCCTCCAGGGTGGCGCGGCTGCTCTGCGCCAGGCGCACGCTCACGCCCTTGCGCTGGTCACCCTGGACCGAGCCGTCGGTGTCGAACAGGCCGCGCAGGTAGCCGCGGTGGAAGTCCGAGCTGCTCCGTTCGATCTCTGCGGTGAGTCGTTTGTGCTGCGGGGTCATGCCCATGCGTGCGGCCAGGTCGCGCAGCGGCGCGGACTGCAGGCGCAGTTCATCCCGGCCGCCCACCGCATGAAAGCCGGTGAAATCGGCGCGGTGGCGCAGGGCCGCGCTGCAGCAGCGCTCCGCCTCGCGCATCACGGCCTGCGGTCCGGGCCGGCCGCCGCCGTTTGCCGCCTGCCTGTCCCAGACGCTCAGTACCGCGGCCTCGGGTTTGAGAGTGCCGTCGCCCTGCAGCAGACCGAGCAGGTAGCCTTCCTCTGCCGTGCCTGCGCCGGCCCAGCCGGTGAGGGCGCGGTGGTCGTGGAGCAGGATTTCGTCACCCGGAACCAGTTCCCCGGCCTGGACCCAGTCGCTGTCCAGCCGAAAGCGGTTCTTGGTGACGACCTTGCGCACCGGGTGGTCAGCGGTCAGGCGCAGGCTGTACCCCTCGACCGTCTGCAGGGCGAGGGTCTCTTTGCGGCCGGTGGCGAAAAAGCCGGCGTCCGTGGAACGCCACGGTCTGCCGTCCACCACCAGTTCGCACGGCTGGCCGAGCAGTTCCGCCACCTGGCGCGGCCCCTGGCCGGTGAGCACCCAGGTGTCGCCGGTGACGCAAGGATTGGTCGCCTCGAAATTTCCCAATTGCGGCGTAGTGTTATCGCGGTTGGCGGCGTCGATGAACAGCACCCCGGGTTCGCCGTTGTGCCAGGCCAGGTCGATGATGCGGTCGAACACCTCGCGGGCGCGCAGGGTGTTGACCACCTCGCGGGTGGAGGGGTCCACCAGGTCGTATTCGCGATCGTCGCGCACCGCGGCCATGAAGGCGTCGGTGATGGCCACGCTGAAGTTGAAGTTGGTGAACCGGGTCTGGTCCTGCTTGGCGGTGATGAACTCGAGAACGTCCGGGTGATCCACGCGGAGCACGCCCATGTTGGCGCCTCGGCGCTTGCCGCCCTGCTTGATGGTTTCGGTGGCGGCGTCGAACACCTGCATGAAGGACAGCGGCCCCGAGGCCACGCCCTGGGTGGACTGCACCGCCGAGTTCTTCGGCCGCAGCCGCGAGAACGAGTAGCCCGTACCGCCGCCGGTCTTGTGCACCAGGGCGCCGTTGCGCACGGCCGAGAAGATGCCGTCCATGGAGTCGTCCACCGGCAGCACGAAGCAGGCGGAGAGCTGGCCGAGATCCGTGCCGGCGTTCATCAGGCAGGGCGAGTTGGGCAGGAAGTCGAGGGTGTAGATCATGCTGAAGAAGCGGTCGCTCAGCCCCTCGAAATCGGGGAGATCGCGGTCCACCCCGGCCACCGCGTCGCTGACCCGGCGGCAGAGGGTTTCCCAGTTTTCGAGCGGCTGACCGGCCGCGTCCTTCAGATAGTATCGACGCTCGAGCACGGTTTCGGCGGTTTCGGTGAGCTGTTGCCGGGGGATGCTTGTCGTCATGGTGGGCCTCGTGGTGGCTGGAGTGGGTGGTGATGCCCGCTGCGGGCGTGGCCGGGCGCGGCCGGAATCCCGTCATGGCCTGTGTCGGCCGGGCTTCCTGGCTGGTTCTGGAACAGGGCCGGCGGCACAGTGTGGGCCTTGCCGGCAGGGGGTCGCCGCCCTGTTTGCGGACGGCAACTTATCACAACATATAGCGACCATCAAGGGGAAAACATGCAACATGTTGTGCTTGCCCGCTGTTTGGCAAAACACCCTGTTTTCAACGGGTTCAGTGCAAATGGGGCAAAATGACCCGGTTCGGACCGGGGTCGGCGGGCTGCTGCTGGCAGACGGAAAGGGCAGGAAAAACGGGGGCAGGCGGGCGGTGCGGAGCCCGGAACGGCCGGGGCGGGCGGCTGTTGTTGCTCCTTGCGCATTCGCCGGGGCGAAAGTATAGTACGGGCGTTTTTCGCGTCGTGCCGGTTCTGGTCAATAGACGCTGAAATTCAGGAACATACCAATGAGGCCGGACCCCGCCGCAGCCGGCGCGGGACGGCGCACCAGCAACTCCGGGCCGCCACCCGCGGCCGCCACACCCCAAGGACACCCGCGC
>JAGODN010000258.1 GCA_017998195.1 Desulfobulbus sp.
CCAGACAACGCAACCCGGAGTGGTGTACACGGTGGAACAGCAGGAACAGTTTGACCAGCAGACCTTGACCGAACACCTGGCGGAGCTGCGCTCCTGCCTGCTGATCTCGCTCGGCGCCGTGGCCGTGGGGTTCGCCGCCGCCTACAGCGTTGTCCGCCACCTGGCCGACTGGTTCCTCCGCCCGCTCATCCAGGTTCTGCCCGAGGGGCGTTCCCTCATCTTCACCTCGTACCAGGAAGGGTTTTTTTTTACCTGAAGCTCGCCCTGGTGTGCGGCACCCTGCTTGCCAGCCCGGTCATCTTCCTGCAGATCTGGCGCTTTGTCTCCCCCGGCCTGTACCGCCATGAAAAGCGGCTGCTCGTGCCGTTCACAATCATCTCCACCCTCTGTTTCGCCGGCGGCGCCCTGTTCGGCTACTTTGTCGTCTTTCCGCCGGCCTTCCGCTTCCTCATCGGCTATTCGAGCGACCTGCTCGAGGCCATGCCCGCGGTCAACGAGTACTTCTCGCTCGCCCTGCGCCTGTTCCTGGCCTTCGGCATCGTCTTCGAACTGCCGGTGCTCATGGTCTTTCTCGCCAAGGTCGGCGTGGTCGATCGGCCCTTTTTGCGTCGTAACCGGAAATACGCCGTACTCATCAGCTTCGTCGTGGCCGCCATCCTCACCCCCACCCCGGACGTGGTCAACCAGCTGCTCATGGCCGGTCCCCTGATCCTGCTCTACGAGGTCAGCATCATCGCCGTGGGCCTGTTCGCCCGCCGCCCGCTGGCCGGTTTTCCCGGCAAAGGGGAGACGGACAGCGGGGTGACAACAACCGCGGACACGCCGCCGCCCGACTGAGCCGGTGCGCCGCATTTGCCCTTGCCGAACCGTCGGCAGGTTGTTTACGATACAGATTATTTTTCACGGACAACCACAGCCCGGCACCGCCTGCAAACCCCTGTCCGGCCGGTGGCCGGCTGCCTGAATCAACCGTCAACAGGAGGACATCCATGTCGTACATCGCCGATTTTGAGAAAGCCGTGGAGATCGGCCGGCCGCCGAACATCCGCACCCTGTTCCCCAACTCGCGCGCGCTCCTGGTGAGCGGCAAGGTGATCGACCGGGCCCTGCTGGCCAAGGGCGGCGCCATGACCATTGCCGCCAACGGCCGCAACCACCTGATCATCCGCGGCGTGCTCCAGGCGGCGCAGCGGGCCCGGGCGGCGGTGCTCATCGAGATCGCCCGCAGCGAGGGCGGCGCCTCCGCCTACTGCCCGACCAACTACTGGAACATCGCCCGCCAGGTGGACGCGCTGTGCAACGAACTGGCCATCACCGTGCCGGTGGCCATCCACGCCGACCACTACGGCATCAAGAAAGCGGAGGACATCCCGGCGGCGGCCATCGAGATTCCGACCATCTTCGAGGCCGGCATCACCTCGATTGCCATCGACGCCTCGCACATGCCTGACGCCGACAACCTGCTCGCCAGCATCGAGTTGTCCCGCTACGTGCCCGGCTGGGCCGGCTTCGAGACCGAGGTGGGCGAGATCAAGGGCAAGCACGGCCTGTCCACCACCGAGGAGGCCCTGTTCATCGTCCAGGGGCTCAACGCCCACGGCGTGTTCCCGGACTGGATCGCCCTCAACAACGGCACCACCCACGGCATCGAGGCCTCGGCCCAGGGCATCCAGGTGGAACTCACCGCCGCCATCCACCAGGCCCTGGAACGCTACAATGTGAGCGGCGCCCAGCACGGCACCTCGGGCAACAACTCCGACCGGCTGCGGGCCATCGCCGCGCAGACCAACTCCACCAAGGCCAACGTGGCCACGGCCCTGCAAATGGTCAGCTGGGGCCTGGAGGTCAACGACTACGGCAACGCGGTGCTCGACGCCAGCGGCGACTTCATCAAGGTCCCGGGCGAGGGCGTCACCGAGGAACTCTGGCAGGCGATGCGCGCCTATGCCGACAGCAAGGGCTGGAAAAAGGGCGACTACAAGAGCCTCAACCTGGTCTTTGAGAACCGCATCATGGGGCAGCCGCGGGCGGTGCGCGAGCGCATGGCCCGGCGGGTGGAGGATTTTGTCCACACCCTGCTGGTTTCGGTGTTCAACGCCGCTGACACCGCTCGGCTCGGCGTGGAGGCGATCCTCGCGGCCGGCAGCTACGACCTCGGCCCCAAGGTCGGGCGGATCGAGTCACCCGAGGAGTGGACCGCGGACAAGATCCGGGCGCGGGCAGCCACCATCACCAGCGACAAGGGACCGGCGGGTGATTATGACGACTGAACCGGTCGCGGCGTTGGCCGGCCCGGTGACGGACAACAACTGGGAGGACGGGGAGTGAGCCCATTTGCGAAGATACTGGTCACCGGCGCCGCCGGCTTCATCGGCCACGGTCTCTGCCAGCGGCTGCTGGCCGAGGGCAGGACCGTGGTCGGCCTGGACAACCTCAACGACTACTACGACCCGCAGTTGAAGCGGGACCGGCTCGCCCGGCTGCAGGTCTACCCCGGGTTTTCCCACGCCTTCTTCGACATGGCCGACCGCGAGCAATGCGCGGCCCTGTTCGCGGCGGAGCGGTTCGACGCGGTGGTCAACCTGGCGGCCCAGGCGGGAGTGCGCTACTCGCTCGTCAATCCTCACTCCTACGTGGACACCAACCTGGTCGGCTTCGTCAACCTCCTCGAGGGCTGCCGCCACACCGGCGTCCAGCACCTGGTGTACGCCTCGTCGAGTTCGGTCTACGGGGCGAACACCCGCATGCCTTTCTCGGTGCACGACAACGTCGACCACCCGGTGAGCCTGTACGCGGCCTCGAAAAAGGCCAACGAACTCATGGCCCACACCTACAGCCACCTGTTCGCGCTGCCGACCACGGGCCTGCGCTTCTTCACCGTGTACGGGCCCTGGGGCCGGCCGGACATGGCCCTGTTTCTGTTCACCCGGGCGATTCTCGAAGACCGGCCCATCGACGTGTTCAACAACGGCAACATGGAACGGGACTTCACTTACATCGACGACATCGTCGAAGGCGTGGTGCGGGTGATCGACCGGGCCGCCGAACCCAACCCGGCCTGGCAGGGCGACCAGCCCGACCCGGCGACCAGCTACTGTCCCTGGCGGGTGTTCAACATCGGCAACAACAGCAAGGAACGGCTGATGCGCTACATCGAGGTGCTGGAAGAGTGCCTCGGCCGCACGGCGAAGAAGAACTTCCTCCCCATGCAGGCCGGTGACGTGCCGGCCACCTACGCCGATGTGCAGGACCTGGTGCGCACCGTCGGCTTCAAACCGTCGACCCCCATCGAGGTCGGCGTCCGTCATTTCGTCGACTGGTACCGGGACTACTACAAGGTGTGAACAAACGGGACTGACCGCGCTGCCGCGGGCCACCGCTTTGGGTGGCCCGCGGCCGGTGCGATCCTGCGGGACTCGGGTCAGGGAATGGCCTGGCCGCTGCGGCGCACGGGTGTGGCCGGCGGCGCCATGCGGGTGGCCTGGGTGGTGGTGAGGCGGGCGGGCCGGGCCGGGGCCGGTGCGGCCGCCGGGCGCGTCTCCTGCAGGGCCGCCTGCTGCGCGGGACGCGGGTTCTGCGGCAGGGTTCGGGCCGTGGCGACGGGCTGGGTCGTTCGCGCTGGCGGCTGGACCTGGGCCACCAGGGTCGTCGGCCGCACCGGTTTGCCGGTGGTGAAGGCGTAGGCCTGGTTGTTGAGGGACACGGTCGGGGGCAGGCGGGTCAGTTCGAACAGGGTGTAGCCGCGCAGCAGGTTCCGCCAGAAGGGCAGGTGGGGGGACCGGGTGTGCCGCATCAGGTTGGCGACCGTCATCCGGAAGGGAAAGATGTGCACCGGAAACGAGAGTTGGCCGCTGTTCAGGGCGTAATCGGCGATGGTGTAGATCTCCTCGATGGCCGGGTCGGTCATGGCGAAGCAGCCCACCGAGTCCTTTTTGCCGTGCACCATGATGGCGCCGCCGGTGGCGCCGCGCAGCAGGTCGTACTCGTTCGGGTAGCCGACGTTGAAGGCCAGGTGGAAATTGCTCCACGGGTTCATTCGCTCGGCGGTGACCGCGTAGAATCCCTCCGGCGCCTGCAGATCCCCTTCCCGCATCTTCGGGCCGAGCCCGCCGGAAAACCTGGC
>JAGODN010000259.1 GCA_017998195.1 Desulfobulbus sp.
CTCCCGCTTCACCCCGGTGCACGGCGAGCGGATCACCTTCAAGGACGTGGCCGGCATCGCCGAGGCCAAGGAGGAACTGCAGGAGATCGTCGAGTTCCTCAAGAACCCGGACAAGTACAGCCGGCTGGGCGGCCGCATCCCCAAGGGCGTCCTTCTTCAGGGGCCGCCCGGCACGGGCAAGACGCTGCTCGCCAAGGCCATCGCCGGCGAGGCCTCGGTGGCCTTCTTTTCCATGGGCGGCTCGGACTTCGTCGAGATCTTCGCCGGGGTCGGCGCCTCGCGGGTGCGGGAGCTGTTCGCCGAGGCCAAGAAGAACGCGCCCTGCATCATCTTCATCGACGAGATCGACGCCATCGGCGGCCGCCGTTCCGGCGGCAGCGGCGGCGCCTCCAGCGACGAACGCGAACAGACCCTGAACGCGCTGCTGGTGGAGATGGACGGCTTCAGTTCCGGCGAGACGGTGATCATGGTGGCCGCCACCAACCGGCCCGACATCCTCGACCCGGCCCTGCTCCGCCCCGGCCGCTTCGACCGGCAGATCACCATCAGCCTGCCCGACGTCAAGGGCCGGCTCAAGATCCTCGAGGTGCATGCGCACCGGATCGTGCTCGCCCCGGGCACGGATCTGGCCGAGATCGCCCGCTCCATCCCCGGCTTCACCGGCGCCGACATCGCCAACCTGGCCAACGAGGCGGCCCTGATGGCCGCCCGCCGCAACAAGGCGGCGGTGGAACGCGAGGACTTCGAGGAGGCCAAAGACAAGATCGTCATGGGGCTCGAGCGCAAGAACATCGTGGTCAGCGAGCAGGACCGGCGGCTCACCGCCTACCACGAGGCCGGCCACGCCATTGTCGGCCTGATGCTCGAGGAAACCGACCCGCTCCACAAGATCACCATCATCCCCCGCGGCCGGGCCATGGGCCTCACCCAGCAGGTGCCCCTGGACGACCGCTACACCTACTCGCGCGACTACCTGGTCAACCGCATCACCATCCTGCTCGGCGGCCGCGCGGCCGAATCGCTGGTGTTCGGCCGGCTGACCACCGGGGCGAGCAACGACATCGTCGCCGCCACCGACATCGCCAGCCGGCTGGTGTGCGAATGGGGCATGAGCCCGGCGCTGGGGCCCATCGCCTTCCGCCAGGGCGGCGGCGGTTTCCTCGGCGATGTCTCGCAGATGCAGGCGCACAGCGAGATGACCGCCCAGCGCATCGACACCGAGATCAAGCAGGTGATCGATGGTTGCCTGGACACGGCCACCGCCCTCCTCACCCGGCACAACAAATTTCTGCACAAGTTCGCCGAGGCCCTGCTCATCAACGAGACCATGGACGCCGACGAGGTGGACATCGTCTACCAGGGCTACCTGAAGGAACGGAAACTTGAACGGATACTGACCCAAAACCGAGGCCTTGGCGCCACAACCAGCAAAAGCGACACAACAACCCACGAACAGACGGAGGACGTTCAATGAAGACCAGCCCCAGAGCCGTGATAACGGCCGCGGTAGTGATGTTGGCCTGGGCACTGCATCCGGGCAGCCCGGGCTTTGGCCAGGAAGCCCTGGATATCCACGATGCGCCGGCGACGGTCAGGATCGACAGCCTGGCCGACCTGTACGAGCCGGTGGAGTTCAGTCACAAGCGGCACGAGCGGCTCGCCCCGTGCAAGGACTGCCATCACCACACCACCGGCCACCAGGACATGGACCCGAACTGCGTGCGCTGCCACGCCCACTCGCCGGCCTCCACCGTGGTCAGCTGCAAGGACTGCCACACCCGCAGGCAGTTCTCCCCCGAACAGGTGCGGGCCACGGACAACCCCAACCTCTACCACATCGACAAGCCCGGCCTGAAAGGCGCCTACCACCTGGCCTGCGTGCCCTGCCACATCGAGAAGAACGCCCCCTCCGACTGCGAGGGCTGCCACGCCATGACCGACAAGGGCAGGGCCTTCTTCCATCTCGATGCCAAGGCCGCGGACAAGGCCAAGGCAGGCACGGGCCATTGAACGCCAGCACCGACAATTTTGATCACAAGGGTGAGCAAGCATGAAAACCGAAATCAACCGGAGAACATTCCTCCAGGGCAGCCTGGCCGGCGCCGCCGCGGCCACGGTCAGCCTGGGCAAGAACACCGAGGCCGCCACCTTCGAAGGGTACCCCGACGCCATGGGCGTGCTCGTCGACCTGTCCCGCTGCGTCGGCTGCCGCAGCTGCGAGGCGGCCTGCAACAGGGAGCAGAAGCTGCCGGCGCCGGAGAAGCCGTTCAACGACTTCTCGGTGTTCGACGAGATCCACCACGGCCAGAAGCGGCGCACCGACGAGACCCGCTACACCATCGTCAACCGCTACGACATCCCCGGCCGCGAGCATCCGCTGTTCCGCAAGATCCAGTGCAACCACTGCCTGGAGCCGGCCTGCCTGACCAGCTGTTTCGTCAACGCCTACACCAAGACCCCGGAAGGCGCGGTCATCTACGACAGCAGCGTGTGCGTCGGCTGCCGCACCTGCATGGTCGCCTGCCCCTTCTACATCCCCACCTTCCGCTACTCCAGCGCCTTCAAGCCGCGGATCATGAAGTGCGTGTTCTGCCATGACACCCGCCTGACCAAGGGGCTGCCCCCGGCCTGTGTGGAGGCCTGCCCCCAGGAGGCCCTGACCTTTGGTCGCCGCACCGACCTGGTGGCCGCGGGCAAGCAGCGTATCCGTGAGAATCCGGGCACGTACGTCGATCACCTGTACGGCGAGCACGAGGCGGGCGGCACCTCCTGGATGTACCTGTCGCCGGCGCCGTTCGAGCAGGTGGGCATCGACACCACCGTGCCCAAGGAGCCGATCCTCAACTACGTCAAGGACTTCCTTTCCATCGTGCCCATGGTGCTGACCATCTGGCCGGCCCTGTTCGCCGGATTCCACCTGCTGGCGACCCGGAAAGACAAGATGGCGGAACAGAAAAAGAACGAGGGGGAGGTCTGAACCATGAACGTCTTTGTCAAGAACGACCAGAAATTACCCATTGTCGACAATGTCCGGCCGGATGGCGGGGTCTGGACCATCAAGGAAAAACTCTGGCTGGGCCTGAGCAAACAGGAATACAAGACCCAGTTTCTGCGCAACCCGGTCAACTGGGTGCTCATCATCATTTTCGCCATCGGCCTGCCGCTCCTGCTGCAGCGCTATTTCATGGGACTGGGATCGGTCACCCACGGTTCCGACGACTACCCCTGGGGGTTGTTCCTCGGTTTCGGTCTGTTCGGCATGGTGCCGCTGTCGGCCTCGGGCTTCCTGCTCGGCACCACGGTGGAGATCTTCGGCCGCAAGGACCTGGCGCCCATCGAGCGACTGGCCCTGCTCAACGGCCTGCTCGGCTACTTTTTCGCGGTCGTCTACCTGCTGGTGGACGTGGGCATGCCCTGGCGCATCTACTACCCGATGATCATCTCGCTCGGCCCGGCGGCCGTGCTCTTCCTGGTCGCCTGGCATGTGGCCACCTACCTGTCGGTGCAGATCGCCGAGGTCTCGCCGGCCTTTTTCGAGTGGGCCCGGTGGCTCAAGGGCAAGCGGTTCGTCAAATCCATCTCCATCGGCCTGACCATCGCCGGCATCATCCTCTCGACCCTGCACCAGGGCGCGCTCGGGGCGCTGTTCACCTATGCCCCGACCAAGGTGCACCCGCTGTGGTTCTCGGCCAACTTCCAGTGGATCCATTTCTTCTGCTCGGCCATCTTCGCCGGCCTGTCCATGGTCATCTGCTCGGCCGCGCTGTGCAAGACCTACCTGGTCTGGCGCTGCGACGACCGCTTCCTCGACAACGTCGACCGCAACACCCTGGCGCTCGGCAAGGGCTGCGCCTATGCCCTGATCACCTACCTGGTGATCAAGATGGTGGGCATCGCCCATGATCAGGACTGGGCCCACCTGCTCACCGGCTGGGGCCAGTACTTCCTCCTGGAGATGGCGGTGGCCGTGGTTCTGCCCATGATCCTGTTCGCCTACGGGGTCAAGCACCAGCTGGTCGGCATGGTTCGCTGGGCGGCCCTGATCAGCGTGCTCGGCATCGTCTGGAACCGGTTGAACACGGCCATGATCTGCTTCAACTGGCGGATGTACCAGGAG
>JAGODN010000260.1 GCA_017998195.1 Desulfobulbus sp.
CAGCCGGCTCCACCGCCTGTGCCGCGAACTGGACGCCCTGGACGAGGAGGCCGCCCTGGAGGCGGGCCTGCTCGACGCGGCCATGGGCCTGGTGCCGGCGGAGCGCGGCTTCCTCGCCCTGGTCAACGACAAAAACGAGCTGGTCTACGCCCACACCCGCAGCTTCGACCCGCGCCAGCAGCGCCGCGAGGTCCGCCAGGACCTGGTCCAGCAGGTGATGGCAAGCGGCCGGAGCGTGCGCGAGGAGGGCGCGGCCGGCGGCGGCTCGCTCGTCTGCGCGCCGCTTGCCGGCGGCGGCCGGGTGCTCGGCTGTGTCTACCTGGATGGCCGCGGCCGCGACCGGTTCACCGCCGACGACCTGGACGCGCTGGCGCTGCTCGCCCGGCACGGCGCGGCCCTGCACGAAAACCTGGGCAACCGCCGGCGGCTGCACCGCGAGCGCGAATCGCTCAAGGGACGGCTGGCCGCCCGCGACGAGACCATCATCCGCAGCGACAAGATGGTCAAGCTCTACGAAGACATCCGCACCATCGCGCCCATCGGCGTGCCGGTGTTCATCAGCGGCGAGGCGGGCAGCGGCAAGGAGCTGGTGGCCTCGGCCCTGCACGCCTTCTCCGGCCGCAAGGGGGCCTACATCCCGCTCAACTGCGCCGCCATCCCGGAGACCCTGTTCGAGAGCGAGCTGTTCGGCTCACGCCGGGGCGCCTTTCACGAGGCCGCGGACAAGCCGGGCAAGCTCGAGCTGGCCACGGGCGGCACGCTCTTCCTCGACGAGGTGGCGGACATGGCTCTCACCCTCCAGCCCAAGCTGCTCCGCTTTCTCGAGAACGGCGAGGTCACCCGGCTGGGCGACACCCGCGCGAAAAAACTCGACGTGCGCGTGGTCACCGCCACCAACCGCGACGTGGCCGCGCTCATCGCCGCCAACCGGTTCCGCGACGACCTGTTCCAGCGGCTCTCCTGTTTCACCCTGCACGTGCCGCCGCTGCGCGAGCGGCTCGAGGACATCGAACCGCTCAGCCGCTACTTCCTCGGCCGGTTCGCCCGCGAGTACAACTGGCCCGAGCCGCGGCTGGCGGACAGCGCGCTGCAGGCCCTGTGCCGCTGCCAATGGCCAGGCAACGTCCGCCAGCTGCGCAACGTCCTGCTCCGCCTGGCGGTGCAGGCCCAGGGCCGGCAGATCGGCGAGCGCGAGGTGCTCGTCGCCGTCGACGGCCCGGGCGGCCCGGAGCCGGCCCGGGTGGCGGCCTTCCCCACCCTGGAAGAGATGGAGCGGCAGCACCTGCGCCATGCCCTGGAACGGGCCGGGGGCAACATCTCGGACGCGGCCGCGCTCGCCGGCATCGCCCGCTCGACCTTCTACCAGAAGATGAAAAAATACGACATTTCGGCAGGATAAAAAATATCCCCAGCGCCGGTCGCAGATCCGGACAGGACCGCCGCCGTCCTGTCCGGATTCGGGACAGGCTCACGATCGGCTCAAGCACACCGCATTTCAAGCAGATAGCCTCATCCCCGCCCCACCCCTGTCCGATATCCGGACAGTCACCCCGCGTCCCGGCCCGCTCTGACGGCCGCTCCGGCCCGGCCGGTAGCCGCCACAGGCTCCGGCCGCATCATCGCAACTTCCCGTTATCACGATTTTTTTTGGGCGCCGCGATCCTGCCGCCGCCATCTGGCATTGTCCTTGCTTTTCTCCGGGCAGCAGTCACCGTACCCCTATCCTTTCCATCAATTCGAACACGGAGGAACATCATGTTGAAAAGAGCTGTGATGGCCACTGCCATCGTCTACGCCCTGGCCGGCATGG
This sequence comes from Desulfobulbus sp., assembly GCA_017998195.1. Lineage (GTDB taxonomy): Bacteria > Desulfobacterota > Desulfobulbia > Desulfobulbales > Desulfobulbaceae > Desulfobulbus. The sequence continues at coordinate 1,811 of JAGODN010000260.1, forward strand.
CCCAGGCCGATTCCACCAGCGTCATGGGATCGTTCAACACCACCAAAAGCAAGGGCGCCAACCACCACAACACCACCATCACCCAGCAGACCCAGCAGACCACCGGCGGCCGGCCCGGCCCCGGCAACGACGACGGCAGACCGGGCGCCCAGGCCCAGGGCTCGCTGGTCAAGGCCAACATCACCAACGAGATCAAGAAGACCGGCGACATCACCAGCACCATCAGCGGCGGGGACGACAACCAGGCCAATGCCGCCTCCATCGCGGTCAACGGCCAGGCGGACATCAAGGGCTCGATCACCAACCGGGTGGACAAGACCGGCGACATCACCGCCATGATCAAGGACGGCGACGGCAACCAGGCCAACGCCGCCTCCATCGCGGTCAACGGCGCCGTGGTCGACGGCCAGGTGATCAACGACGTGGAGAAGACCGGCGACATCACCTCCATGATCGAGGACGGCGACAACAACCAGGCCAACGCCGCCTCGGTCTCCCTCAACTGAAACCGGCCGGTTCCACCGCTGCGGCCGCACCCGGCCGCAGCGGTGGAACGCCCCGCCCCTTTTGGCAACCGACTGCGGAGCATGCTCATGAAAACATTGTCCCTCATCACCGTCGCGGCGCTCCTCCTCACCCCGGTGGCCGGCCAGGCCGACCTGCTCGGCATCCGCGCCGCCAACCGGGTGGAGGGCGGCGACTACACCGCCCGCACCAAGGGCAGCGGCAACGTCGCCAACGCCGCCTCGATCCGCATCAACGGCAGCAACGCCGGCGAGGTGAGCAACCGCGTCCAGGCCGGCGGCACCGTCTCCGCCTCGGCCACTGGCGACCACAACACGGTCAACAGCGCCTCGGTGATGCTCGAGCACAGCTCGGCCGAGAAGGTGAGCAACCGGGTCGAGGTCGACACCATCACCAACGCCGTGCACGGCAACGACAACGTCAGCAACATCGGCTCGGTCCTGATGCAGAACGCCAGCGCCGGCTCGGTGGATGCACAGGTCAGCGGCGGCCGCCTGGAAGGCGTGATCCGCGGCAACGACAACCGCCTGAACATCGGCTCGGTGCAGATGAACGACGCCCACCGCGGCGAGGTGACCACCAAGACCGACCTGAACGACGTGTCCGTGTCCATCGGCGGCGACAACACCGACATCGCCGTGGACTCGGTGGTGATCGAGTGAGCGGGAGGAGCCGGACATGAAACCCTGCCTGGCCGCCCCGGCCCTTGCCCTCGTCCTCGTTCTCCTGGCCGCGCCCGGCCGCGCCGACGACCTGGACGACGGCATCCCGGTGGATGACAACATTCTGCTGTACTCCGAGATCGGCAACCACGCCGACCTGAACTTCTCCTACCTGTCCCAGCGCGCCCGCAGCCGGGCCGCCTCGGGCGTGGACGACGCCGTCGTCGCCCGCGACGGCGCCCTCAACAGCGTCATCGTCGAGGCCGGGGCGGAGTTGAACGGCGACATCATCATCATCGACGATTCCAAGGGCGACAAGACCATCGTCACCGAATAACCGACAAAGCGGAGAACGAGCCCCATGAGTGCCACCCAACAACCCACGGTCCGGAGATCCCGGGTACTGCTCCTGCTCATCCCGCTGGTCGCCCTCGTGCTGACCTCCTGCGCCAAGATCGACCCCCGCCAGGTGGACGTGGACCTGCCCGTGGACATGCCGGAAGTCAAGGAAACGAGCTTCGACAAGCCGCTCGCCGACCTCGGCCGGATGAGCCAGGTGTACGGCAAGCGCGCCCTCATCCAGGGCAAGGACATCACCGACCTGACCGGGCTCTCCCAGTACGGGTTCGGCGAGATCCCGCGCGACATCACCGAGATGACCAAGAGCGCGCTCAACGCCATCGGCGGCAACGTGGTCTACATCCCCTACAACCCGGTGTTCATCAACAACCAGGTGGTGACCGGCTACTCCAACTTCCAGGGCAAGCTCATCCCGGACATCGTCCTCTCCGGCGGCATCACCGAGTTCGACCGCGGCCTGAAGACGCACAGCAGCAACACCGACTTCGGCGTCACCACCCGGCCGTTCAACGTCAACGAATCCTGGGTGCCCGGCGACACCATCTCGGTGGACTGGGGCTACGGCGACAAGGACAGCGTCGCCCGCATCACCCTGGACTTCAACCTGCTCGACTTCCGGACCATGTCCGGGGTGGCGCGGATGCAGACGGTCAACTCGATCAACGTCTACAAGGCGCGTGCAGAGAAGGAACTCGGGTTCACCAGCTTCGGCCCGATTTTCGGCCTCAAGGGCACGGTGAAGAAGGTGCAGGGC
>JAGODN010000261.1 GCA_017998195.1 Desulfobulbus sp.
GCGCAGCACGCTTTTCTTGCCGGTCCAGTTCCGGCTCACCTTGACAAAAAGGTTGAGCCGCACCCGGCAGTCCAGCAGGCGGCCGATGTCGGCGGCCGCGCTCGTGCGCACCGCCGCCAGCATCCGCCCCCCCTGGCCGATGAGAATCCCCTTCTGCGAGTCCCGTTCCACCAGGATGGTGGCCCGGATGACCACCGGCCGGTTCCCCTCGCCTTCCTCGAAGGCGTCGATGATGACCGCGGTCGAATAGGGCACCTCGTCGCGGGTGAGCAGGAAGATCTTCTCGCGGATGATCTCCGCGGCGATGAACCGCTCGGTGGCGTCGGTGGGCAGGTCGTCCGGGTAATACTGCGGACCCTCGGGCAGGCGCGCCACCAGTTCGGCGGTGAGGGCGTCCACCCCCGCGCCGGTGAGCGCCGACACCGGGACGATGGCGGCGAAATCGTGCAGCCGCCGGTACCAGTCGATCACCGGCAGGAGCTGCTCCGGCGCCAGCAGGTCGATCTTGTTCAAGGCCAGCACCACCGGGCAGCGGATCCCGTCCAGGTAGCCGCGGTATTCCTCCGCCCGCCGCTCCAGCCGGGCCGGGGCGCGGTCGTTGCCGTCCACCAGGAACAGGGCCACGTCCGCGTCGGCCAGGCTCTCCATGGCCACCCGCACCATCTGCCGGTTCATCTCCTCGCGGGGCTCGTGCAGCCCGGGCGTGTCGAGCAGGATCATCTGGTGGCCCGGGGCGGTGACAATGCCCATGATCCGGTTGCGGGTGGTCTGCGGCCGGGGGGTGACAATGGCGATCTTCTGCTGGAGCAGGTGGTTGAGCAGGGTCGACTTGCCCGCGTTGGGCGGGCCGATGATCGCCACCACCCCGGAGCGATGCGCACTGTGATCCATGAACACGATCCTTTCCCGGCGATGCGCCGAAAATCACAAAGAATTTGCATGACAAAGCAGGCCAGTCCTGCTGGCACCGGCACCTTACCATGACCCGAGAACTTCGCAACGTGTTCCCCCTATGATCGTCCCCGGCAGCCTTGTTGAATACATCGAGGGCGGCAGGTTCCTCTGCGCCCTGGTCGCCGCCGTGGCCGACCGGAAGATCCACCTGCTCAACCAGAACGGGCGGGAGATCAACCTGCCCGAGTCGCGCATCGTCATCGTCTCGCGCAGGGCCCAGCCGCAGGAGGCAAGCCGCGAGCAGCTGGCCGCCGCCCTCCAGGAGCGCGCCCGCCACCGCGCCGAGCTGGCCGAAACCATCGCCCTGGAGGAACTCTGGGAGATCGCCTGCGCCGAGCCGGAGGAGGAGTTCGCGGTGGACTTCCTCGCCGAGCTGCAGTTCGGCGCCGCGGTGGACGACGACCGGCGGGCCGCCTTCCTGCGGGCGGTGTTCGCCGATCCGCTTTACTTCAAGTTCCGCAACGGCCGCATCGTGGTGCACAGCGCGGACCAGGTGGAACAGCTGCAGGCGCAGCGACAACGCGAGGCGGAAAAGGCCGAGCTGCTCAGCCGGGCCGCCGACAACCTGCGCCGTCTCGCCCGGGGCGAGCCGGTGGCGGACGATGCCTGGCCGGAGCGGGAGCGGGTGCTCGACTGGCTCGAGCAGTCGGTGCTGTTCGGCACGGACAACCCGGACGACGAATTCATCCGCCAGGCGCTGAAAACGGCCGGCCTGACCGGGCCGCACGACGGCTACCAGGTGCTCGTCCATGCCGGCCGCTGGGACCGGGACGAGAACCTCGCCCTGCGCCGCGCCGACCAGCCGGTGGCCTTTGCCGATGCCTGCGTGGAGGCCGCCGCCGGCCTGCACGAGGCCACGGCCGAGGAACTGCTCGCCGACGCCAAGCGCCGCGACCTGCGCCACCTGGACATCCTGACCATCGACGGCAGCACCACCCGGGACTTCGACGATGCCCTGCACATCGAGCCGCAGGCCGACGGCACGGTGCTGGTGGGCATCCACATCACCGACGTCACCCACTACGTGCCGCCGCACGGCCCGCTGTTCGCCGAGGCCCGGGAGCGCGCCACCTCGCTCTACTTCCCCGAGAACCAGGTGCCCATGCTGCCCGACCGGCTGTCGCTGGAGATCTGCAGCCTGCACCTGGGCCGGGTGCGGCCCTCGTTGAGCTTCCTCGTCACCCTGGACAGAGAGGCCCGGGTGCGCCACACCACCCTCGTGCCCGCGGTGATCGAGGTCAAACGGCAGCTCAGCTACGAGGAGGCCGACCGCCTGATCGACACCGACCCGGCCCTGGCGGCCCTGAACGCGGTCCGCCTGCGCCTGCGCCAGCGGCGCATCGACAACGGCGCCCTGCTCCTCTCCCTGCCGGACGTGAACCTGGACATCAGCGACCGCGACCGCATCCGGGTGGAGCTGTCGCCGGTGGACACCCCGGCGCGCAACCTGGTCTCCGAACTGATGATCCTGGCCAACTCCCTGGCCGCGGACTACCTCGCCAGCCGGGAGGCGCCCGGGCTGTTCCGCTCCCAGCCGCCGCCGCGCAAGCGGCTCATCTCCGGGGCGCAGAACGCCATCATCGACATCGCCCGCCAGCGCCGCTTCCTCTCCCGCGGCGAGTTGACCACCCATGCCAAGGTGCACAGCGGCCTCGGCCTGAACAGCTACACCACCATCACCTCGCCCATCCGCCGCTTCCTCGACCTGGCCATGCAGCACCAGCTCGCCCACATGGCGCGCGGCAAGGGCATCCTCTTCTCCGCCGACGAATGCCGCACCTTTGCCGGCGTCCTCCAGCAGAACCTCTCCCGCGCCAACGCCATCCGCCAGCAGCACCACCGCTACTGGATGCTGCGCTACCTGGAGCCGCGCGAGGGCCAGCGGATCAACGCCATGGTGCTCGGGCTCGGCCCCAGGCGGGTCAACCTGATGCTCTGCGATTGTTTGTTCGACGTGGACCTGCCGCCCAACCCCGCCTTTCCGGTGGAGCCGGGCGACACCGTGCCCATCCGGCTCGCCCGGGTGCGGCCGCTGGACAACGTGCTCAGGGTGGAGTGGTAGGGGCGCGGCCTACGCGTACACCTCGGCGTCGCGGAAGCGCGGCGCGGCCGCGTCCTTGGCCGAGAGCAGCGGCTCGCCCGGGTACGGCCAGCCGATGGCCAGGTCCGGGTCGTTCCAGATGATCGCCCGCTCGTGCTCGGGCGCGTAGTAGTCGGTGGTCAGGTAGAGGAACTCGGCCGCATCGGACAGGACCACGAAGCCGTGGCCGAACCCCTCGGGCACCCAGAACTGGCGCTTGTTGTCCGCGGACAGGTGCACCCCGGTCCAGCGGCCAAAGGTGGGCGAACTGCGCCGCAGGTCCACGGCCACGTCGAACACCTCGCCGCTGATCACCCGCACCAGCTTGCCCTGGGCCTGCTCGATCTGGTAGTGGAGGCCGCGCAGCACGCCCCTGGTCGAGCGGCTGTGGTTCTCCTGGACGAACTCGGTGTCCAGCCCGGTCTGCTCGCGCCAGCGGCGCAGGTTGAAGCTCTCGAAGAAAAAGCCGCGTTCGTCGCCGAACACCCGTGGCTCGATAATGAGCACCCCGGGGATCTCCGTTGCCAGCACCTTCATTTTCCGACCTCCCCGGCCCGGTCGCGGCCAGCGTACATTTTCTCGTAATACTTTTGGTAGGAGCCGTCGAGCACGCCCGCCAGCCACTCGCCGTTGGCCAGGTACCAGTCCACCGTGCGCTCGATGCCCTGTTCAAAGGTCCAGCGCGGCGTCCAGCCGAGTTCGCGCTCGATCTTGCCGGCGTCGATGGCGTAGCGGCGGTCGTGGCCGAGCCGGTCGCGGACAAAGGTGATGAGCGAGCGCCGCGGCTGCCCGGAGGCCAGCGGCCCGACCTTGCGGTCGAGCATGTCGCAGAGCAGCTCGACGATCTCCAGGTTCCGCTTCTCGTTGTGGCCGCCGATGTTGTACGACTCGCCCACCCGGCCGTCAGTAAGCACGCGCACGATGGCCTCGCAGTGGTCCTCCACGTACAGCCAGTCGCGCACGTTGCCGCCGTCGCCGTAGACCGGCAGCGGCCGGCCGGGCAGGCCGTTGTTGAGCATCAGCGGGATGAGCTTCTCCGGGAACTGGTAGGGCCCGTAGTTGTTCGAGCAGTTG
>JAGODN010000262.1 GCA_017998195.1 Desulfobulbus sp.
CTTCGTCTCCCGTTGCCCCTGGCCTACAGGGCCATGTCCGCTTTTCTCCGCCGGTCTGCGCCGGTCGGCCCTTGGGCCGGATGAACCTTCGCCGGCCCCGCATCAACCCTGGCGCCGGCCTCCACAACGTGCTACCCTCCACGCACCAGCCAACGCCAACCAACCGGGAGGTACACCATGCGCGGACGCACCCTTGCCCTGATCGCCCTGCTGCAGGCCCTGCCTGCGGCGGCAGCCGGACTCTCTCCCCTGGAGCAGGCGGGGAAGAAGATCTTTTTCGACACCAATCTTTCCGCGCTCCGCAACCAGTCGTGCGCCACCTGCCACGGGCCGGAGGCGGGCTGGAGCGGGCCGGACAGCGACTTGAACAAAGGCGGCAGCGTCTACAACGGGTCGTTCAGCGAGCGGTTTGGCAACCGACGGCCGCCCGGTGTCGCTTATGTGGCGCAGAGTCCCGTACTCTCCTGGGACGAGGAGGAGGAGGTCTTTGTCGGCGGCGCCTTCTGGGACGGCCGCGCCACCGGCAAGCGGCTGCGCAGCACCGCCGCTGAGCAGGCCCAGGGACCATTCCTCAACCCGGTGGAGCATGGCTTTGCCGATGCGGCCTGTGTGGTCAGCCGGGTCTGCGCCGCTCCCTACGGCAAGCAGGTGCAGGCCCTGCATCCCGACCTGTGCATCGCCGCCCTGCCGGCCGATATCGACCAGCGCTGTTCCGCCGACGGCTACACCGCACCGCTCGCCGCCGCCGAGCGGCGCAGGGTCGACAAGGCCTTCGACGCCATCGCCCTTGCCGTGGCCGCGTATGAAAGCTCGGCCGAGGTCAACCCGTTCTCCTCCAAGTTCGACGCCTGGCAGCAGGGCAAGGCCAGGTTGAGCAGGCAGGAGCGCCTGGGGCTCGAACTGTTCAACGGCAAGGCCAAATGCTCGGAATGTCATCTGTCCGAGGGCAAAAAGCCGCTGTTCACCGACTTCACCTACGACAACCTGGGGGTGCCGCGCAACCCGGACAACCCCTTTTACGCCATGCAGGCCGACAATCCCGCAGGCCAGGCCTGGATCGATCCCGGCCTGGGCGGGTTTCTCGCCACCGAACCGGCCTGGCGGCTGCAGGCCCGGGCCGAGTTCGGCAAACACAAGGTGCCCACCCTGCGCAACGTCGACAAGCGGCCCGCTGTGGATTTCGTCAAGGCCTTCGGCCACAACGGCTACTTCAAGAGTCTCAAGGAAATCGTCCACTTCTACAACACCCGCGACACCCTGCCGGTCTGCGCTTCGGGCGATGCGGGCGAGAGGGTGAGTTGCTGGCCGCTGCCGGAAACCGCCCTGAACATGAACACCGAGGAACTGGGCGATCTCGGTCTGACCGAGGCCGAGGAGGAGGCGATCGTCGCCTTCATGCAGACCCTGACCGACGGCTACACCGTCAGGTAACCGCTGCCGGCCGCTCAGGGGGACGCGGCTGCGGCTGCCCGCTTGCGGGTGAGCGTCGGCCAGAGTTGGGAGAGCAGCATGCCGGCGAGCATCAGGCTGCAGCCGATCAGGGCCCGGCCGGAGAGCAGTTCGCCGAGCAGCAGCCAGCCGCCCAGGGCGGCAAAGGGTGACTCCAGGCTGAGCAGGATGGCCGCATGCGCCGGGTGGGCCCGTCGCTGCACCACCACCTGCAGGGTGTAGCCCGCGCCCACCGAGCAGACCCCGCCGTAGAGGATCGGCACCGCCGCCGCTCTGACCGCCTCCAGGCTGAACGGTTCGAGCACCAGGCCGGTCACCAGGCTGAGCACACCGCAGACGAGAAACTGGACCAGGGCCAGTCGCACCGGCGCGGTCCGCGGCGACAGCCAGCCGAGCAGCAGCACATGCACCGCCCAGAACAGGGCGCCGATCAGTTCGAGCAGGTCGCCCGGCTCGATGTGCAGTGCCTCGTTGACGCTGAGCAGGTAGAGGCCACCGCTGGCCGCCGCGGCCCCGACCCAGGTGCCGGTGTTGGTCCGCTGGCGGAAGGCCATGCCGATGATCGGCACCAGTACCACGTAAAGGCCGGTGATGAAGCCGGCCTTGCCGGCGGTGGTGTACTGCAGGCCCACCTGCTGCAGGGTGGCGGCGAGGAAAAGGACGATGCCGGCGAGCAGGCCCGCCCGGGCCAGGGGTATCTGCCGGCTGCGCTCGGCCAGGGGCACGGCCGGCCGGCGCAGGACCAGCGGCAGCAGGCAGAACCCGCCGAGCAGGAAGCGGATGCCGTTATAGGTGTAGGGACCGATGTGGTCCATGCCCGCACGCTGGGCGACGAAGCCGAACCCCCAGATCAGGGCCACCAGCAGCAGGAGCAGGTCGGCCTGGACGGTGTGCTGTTTTTCCACTTGCATTTGTCAGAGTGTCCTGTTTTCCTTGATCAAAATACGTGTTCGTCGCTGTCGCCGAGGCGGCCTGCAACCCGCGGCCGCAACGCTGCCAGCAAAAAAACAAGGAGATCGCCCATGCACGCCGCCACCCGGATGCTGCTTCTCGCCGCCCTCGCGGCCCTTCTCGCCGGCTGCGGCGGCCCGGACCGGACCGTCTACACGGGCACAGTCCATCCCCCCACCGACCGGGTCGCCAAGGTCTTCCAGCCCGCCCAGGTGGACCGGGCCTGCCGGGTGTTCGCCGAGTTGCTGGTGCAGCTGCCCGCCGACCTGACCGGCCAGGAGATCGAAAACATCCTCCTGGCCGAGGCCGGCCAGCGGGGCGCGGACCTGATGCTCATCGGCCAGAGCCGCCAGGGCACGGACAACCAGACCCGCTTCCTCTACTACGGGCCCGAGCGCGAGTACTCCTTCGGCGAACGCTGGCGCGGCTGGAAATTCGGCTATGAACTCTGGGAGAAGCAGGGGGACTGGGTGAATATCGGCTACAACGAGCTGGGACGGGCCGAGATCCGCTACGACGTGCCCCTGGTCATGCAGGTGGCCCTGCTCCGCTGCCACTAGACCGATGTCGGCCCGCCGGACCACGATGCGTCGCCCGCTGCGCTGCCGGGCGGACGGCAGCTTCACCATCGTCCAGTTCACGGACACCCATTTCGGCAACGGCGAGGCGGAAGACGACCGCACCGCCGCGCTCATGGAACGGGTGCTCGACCTGGAACAGCCGGACCTGGTGGTGTTCACCGGCGACGTGCTCGGCGGCCAGGGAGGCACCAGGAACGCCCGGGCCGCCTGGGCCCGGGCAACGGCGCCGCTGGTGGCCCGCGATCTGCGCTGGTGCGCGGTGTTCGGCAACCATGACGACGAGTGCGACGCCAGCCGCGCCGAACTGCTCGCCATCCAGCAGCAGATCCCGGGCTGCCTGACCCGGCCCGGGCCGGCGCGGGTTTCCGGCACGGCCAACTACTGCCTGCGCCTGCATTCTTCGATCGGCCGGGCCCCGGCCGCGCTTCTCTGCTGCCTGGACAGCAACAGCTACGCCGAAACCGCTGTCGGCGGCTACGGCTGGGTGCGCGACGACCAGATCCGCTGGCTCAGCCGCACCCTGCGGGCGCAGGCCGGGGTACCGGCGCTGGTCTTCCTGCACATTCCCCTGCCCGAGTACAACGAGGTCTGGCAGCAGGGCAATTGCCTGGGCGAAAAGAACGAACCGGTCTGCTGCCCGCGCCTGAACACCGGCCTGTTCGCCGCCCTGCACCTGGCCGGCAACGTCCGCGGCGTGTTCGCCGGCCACGACCACGTCAACGACTACGACGGCACCCTGCACGCCATCCGCCTCTGCTACGGCCGGGCCACCGGCTTCAATAACTACGGCCGGGAGGATTTCCTCCACGGCGCCCGGGTCGTCCGTCTGCACGAGGGCGAACCAGGCTTCACCACCTGGCTGCGCCTGGACGACGGCAGCCGCATCGACCGCCCCGCCGCCTGAGCGCACCCTCTCCCCGCTTTTCCCTCACCCCCGCTCGCCGAGCGCATCGCTCTGCGCCACCACCAGCCGGGCAAAAGGACCGTCGCCCCGGGCCAACTCCGCATAGCTGCCCCGCTCGAGAATCCGTCCCTGGCCGAAGACGAGGATCTGGTCGGCATTGCGGATGGTCGCCAGCCGATGGGCGATCACCAGGGTGGTGCGGCCCTGCATGAG
>JAGODN010000263.1 GCA_017998195.1 Desulfobulbus sp.
GCCGCTCGGGGATCGGTGAAGGGGCGCCTAGAGGACACTCCAGGGTTTGGGCATGAAAATATGCGTGTACAGGGTCAGGGCGTAGCGGTCGGTCATGCCGGCGATGAAGTCGCAGACCCGGCGGTGGCGGCGACGCTCGTCCGCACCGGTGGCCGGCGGCTCGCGCAGCCGGCAGCAGGAGGCCAGGCCGCTGGCCGGGAACTCGTGCTCGAGGAAAAAGGCGTACAGGTCGCGGATGATGCGCTGGGCCTTCTCGAACTCGGCGTGCACCCGGTAGTTGCGGTAGACGTTGTCGTAGAGAAAGGCGCGCAGCTCGGTGATGGTCTCGTCCATGGCCGCGCTCAGGTGCAGCTGGCCGTCGTCCCGCGCAAGGGTGGTCAGCACCAGGTCGCCGACCATGGCGTTGATCCGCTGCGACGAGCGCTCGCCGAGCACCCGGCGGAGATGGGCGGGCAGGTCGCCCGGGTGGACCATGCCGGCGCGCAGGGCGTCGTCCAGGTCGTGGTTGACGTAGGCGACGATGTCGGCCACCCGCACCAGTTGCCCCTCCAATGTGGCGGCCAGCTCCGGGCTGCCCTCGGGCAGGATGGCGCCGTAGCCCTTGGAGTGCTTGACGATGCCGTTGCGCACCTCCCAGGTGAGGTTCAGGCCGCGGCCGTTGTTCTCGAGGAAGTCGACGATGCGCAGGCTCTGCAGGAAGTGCCTGAACCCGCCCGGGTGCAGCTGGTTGAGGCTGAACTCGCCGGCGTGGCCGAACGGGGTGTGGCCGAGATCGTGGCCGAGCGCGATGGCCTCGGTCAGGTACTCGTTGAGCGAGAGGCAGACCGCCATGGTGCGGGCGATCTGCGAGACCTCGAGCACGTGAGTGAGCCGGGTGCGGTAGTGGTCGCCGGCCGGGGCGAGGAACACCTGGGTCTTGTGCTTGAGCCGCCGGAAGGTCTTGGAGTGGATGATCCGGTCCCGGTCGCGCTGGAAGTCGGTGCGCAGGTCGCACTGCACCTCGCCCGCCTTCAGCCGGCCCCGGGACCGGCCGCTCAGGCAGGCGTGGGGGGACAGGGCCTGTCCCTCCCGCGCCTCGAGCTGTTCGCGGATGGTCGCTGCCATGGCCGTCAGCGGCGGGTCGCCTCCGGTTGCCAGAGGAGATAGGCCTTGATGAAGGAATCCAGGCGACCGTCGAGCACCGCGTCGACGTTGCCCTCCTCGGTGTTGGTGCGGTGGTCCTTGATCAGCCGGTAGGGCTGGAGCACGTAGCTGCGGATCTGGCTGCCCCAGGCGATGTCCTTCTTGTCGCCGGCCAGGTTCTCCTGGGTGCGCAGCTGTTCCTGCCGCTCGCGCTCGTACAGCTGGGCCATGAGCATCTTCATGGCCGTGGCCTTGTTGCTGTGCTGGCTGCGCTCGTTCTGGCACTGGACCACGATGCCGGTGGGGAAGTGGGTGATGCGGATGGCCGAGTCGGTCTTGTTGACGTGCTGGCCGCCCGAGCCGCTGGCCCGGTAGGTGTCGATGCGGATGTCCTTGTCGTTGATCTCGATGTCCACGTCGTCGTCCAGTTCGGGCAGGACCATCACCGAGGCGAAGCTGGTGTGCCGCCGGCCGCTGGAATCGAACGGCGAGATGCGCACCAGCCGGTGGATGCCGATCTCGGAACGCAGGTAGCCGTAGGCCCAGTGCCCCTTGACCATGATGGTGGCGCTCTTGGTGCCGGCCTCGTCGCCGGGCTGCAGGTCGAGGAGGTCGGTCTTGAAGCCCTTGATCTCCGCCCAGCGCAGGTACATGCGCAGGAGCATGCCCACCCAGTCCTGGGCCTCGGTGCCGCCGGCGCCGGCGTGGATGGTGACGATGGCGTTCTTGGCGTCATGTTCGCCGTCGAACATGCACTCCAGTTCCACCTGGTCGATGCGCTCGCGCAGGTTGTCGAGACTGCCGACCACCTCGTGGTAGGACTCCTCGTCCCGCTCCTCCACGGCCATGTCCAGGAGCATGTCCGCCTCCTCGAGGTCGGTGAAATTCTTCTCCCAGACGCCGATCAGATCCTGCAGCTGGCCGAGCTGGCGCTGCACCCGCTTGGCCTCGTCCTGGTTGTCCCAGAAGTTGGGGCTGACGGTCTGCCGTTCGAGCAGCTGCACCTGTTCCCTTTTGCCATCTAAGTCAAAGATGCTCCTTGAGCATGAGCATGCGGCCCTTGAGGGTGCCGAGCAATTGTTTGTATTCCGCTGATTCGGTTACATCCGCCATGGTACACCTCGCTCGTGGGAAATATGGGCGTGCCGGCAGGCCGGACCCCGCCGGGATGGTTTGCGGCGGCGACGGCCGGTCCGGGCCGTCGGGCCCGCCTGCTGTCGCCTGGAAAAGCGTGCATGATAGCCACAATCGGCGCACATCTCAAGGGGGAAAGCCCCTGCCGCCGGTCCGCGGCCCGCTCAACCGGTGGTCGTCCGCTCCGGCTGGTCGGTGTCGTCCCGGTCCGGGAACTCCCGGGCGATGCGCCGGAACACCTCCTGCCGTTCGAGGAAGACCTCGGTGAGCAGCGGGTCGAAGTGGCTGCCGCCCCCCTGTTCGATGAGCGCCACCGCCTCCTCGTGGGTGAACGAGGGCTTGTAACGCCGCCGGCAGATGAGGGCGTCATAGACGTCGGCAATGGCCATGATCCGCCCGGACAGCGGGATGGCCTCGCCGCGCAGCCCCTCCGGGTAGCCGCCGCCGTCCCAGTGTTCATGATGGGAGTAGGCCATCTCCTTGCCGAACTGGAGGAACGACTGGCGCACCGCGCCGCCGTAGAATTGCTCGGCCCGTTCGATGGCCTCGCGGCCGTAGCGGGTGTGCTGCTTGATCTCCTCGTATTCGTCCTCGCTCAGCCGGCCCGGTTTGAGCAGCACCCGGTCGGCCACGCCGATCTTGCCGATGTCGTGCAGGGGCGCGCTCTTGCAGAGCAGGTCGACAGTCTCCCCGTCGAGCAGCGCGGCGAAGTGCGGCCGCCGGGCCAGCCCCTCGGCGAGCGCCTGCACGTAGTACTGGCAGCGGACGATGTGGTGCCCGGTCTCGCTGTCCCGGGTCTCGGCCAGGGCCGCCAAGCAGTGGATGGTGAAGTTCTGCATGGCCAGCAGGTCGCGGTTGCGCTGGCGCAGGGCCCGTTCCTCGCGCCGGTACTTGAGAAAGGTGAGCAGCGAGAAGTTGGCGGCCAGCGCCATGAGGGGCACAAGCGGCGAGGCGAACACGCCGTGCGTCGGCAGCAGCCAGGCCGAGCCCAGCCACAAGCCGGCGGCTGCGGCCAGCAGGGCGAAGAAGCCGGTGAGCGCGCCGGTCCAGGCGACCAGCAGGGCCGAGCCGACGCCGCAGAACACGAGCAGGCCAAGCTCGAGCGACCGGGCCCAGCCTGGGGCGCTGAAGAACCGATCCTGCTGCAGGTTGTCGATCACCGCGGCCTGCATGGCGATGCCCGGCGCCAGGGTGCCGAGCGGGCTGGTGTGATGGGCCTCCAGGCCCATGGCGGTGGTGCCGACCAGGACGATGCGGCCGGCGAACCGCTCAGGCGGGATATGGCCGTCGAGCACCTCGCCGGCGCTCACCCGGTCGAGCGGCGGGCTGTGCGGATGCAGGCGGACGAGCAACTGGCCCCGGTCGTCGAGCGGGACAAAACGGCCGTCCAGGTCGATGCCCGCCAGCTGGCCCCCGCGGCCGGGGCGCAGCCGCACCTCCCGGTGACCTTTCGCCTGGAGCACGGTCCGCAGGGCCAGGCTCGGGTAGAGCTGTTCCCGGTGGGCGATGATCAGCGGCAGGCGGCGGAGCACGCCGTCATCGTCCGGGGTGACATTGATGAACCCCGCGGCCGGCGCGGCCCGGCTGAGGGCCTCGAGGCTGCACACCGCCGAGTCGGCGTGGAACAGGCGGTCAGCGGCGGATGGCTCCGCCGGCGCAACGGCGGGCACCGCCCCGACAGGGTGGCCGGGACACCAGGGGAGGCTCGCGCCCTCACCGTTGAAGGCAAAGCCGTAGGCGAGCGCGAACGGGCCGCGGGCCAGCACCCGGGCCAGGGTCGCGTCGTGGTCGAGCAGGTGTTCCGGC